>JABUUR010000484.1 GCA_021443065.1 Fibrobacter sp. | reverse complement strand
TCTCCCGAAATCTGCCAGGAACTGGGCTGGAAGGTCCCCGACACCGTCATCATTCCGGGCGGGAACCTGGGTAACGTCTCTGCACTGGCCAAGGGTTTCGAAGACTGCAAGGCCATGGGCCTCATCGACCGCATCCCACGCATTATCGTAGCCCAGGCCGAAAACGCAAACCCCTTCTACCAGGCCTACCAGCGCGGATTCGACCAGCTGGTACCCATGCAGGCTAAAAAGACCTTGGCATCCGCCATCCAGATTGGTAACCCCGTCAGCTACCCCAAGGCAGTCCGCGCCATCCAGAACACCGACGGCATGGTGGTAAGCGTAAACGAAGAGGAACTGGCAAACGCAGCACACCGTGGCGACCGCATCGGCCTGTACTGCTGCCCCCACACAGGAGTCGCCCTGGGCGCCCTGGAAAAACTCTGCGCCGAAGGTAAAATCGCCAAGGACGAAAACGTGGTGGTCATCAGCACCGCCCACGGCCTGAAGTTCACCGAGTTCAAGGTGGGCTACCACGAGCAAAAGCTGGAAGGCATCCAGAGCAAGTACGCAAACCCCATCTTCAAGGCTCCCGCAGAAATCGGCCCTGTCATGGACATCCTGAAAAAGGAAATGGCGGCAAGAAAGCGCTAATCTTCATCCTGCTTTCATCTAGCCATTTTTCACCTTTTGATAAACTATCCTGATTTTCTCAGGGCTTTGCGACAAAGCCCTAACGTTTTCCGTTGTACTGCACGTGAAGATGCTCGGAACTTTGACCAGGAGACTCCAAAAGCACATAGTATCGGTCGTCAAGTTTAGCCCGAACCTTGTCCTTGATCAACTGTCGTTTTTCCTTGGAGATATTCGGGTCCCTTGTCCTAAAGTCCAGGGCGGAGTTTTTGTAATGCTTTGAATTGTACGTATGCCCCGAGTAGTCGTTTCCGCTGGTGACTACGGGAACATAATCGCTGCCGAGAACTTCCCAATACACTCCAACCACAACCACCAGCGCAGAATCCATTTCTGGCCGTAGCCGCTTTACATTGACTGTCTTGTCCTTGAGTTTCACCCGTGAAAGGGCGTCCTTGTGAAGTTCGCTCGTATTAGCCAAGTCGTACTCGGCCAGGCGAAACCCGTTAACGATAACGAAACGTTTTACCTGTTCTGCGGACTCCCCCACCACAGACTTGACCTTTTGGGCTACCCCCGGAGATTTTTCCTTTACCGCGGTTGCTACATCGCCCACAACGTCCATTCCTTCTTTAATCACTTTTTCTGCAAAGGGAGAGATTTTGACTTCGCTACGCCAGTTCGGATAGACAAAGTACAAAGCCCCCACTGTAATGAAAACCCCCAAAAGCAATGTAGACAAAAACTTCATACAGTAATGATAATAAAAATTAAGTGACAAAATACGACATTATAAAAAAATCTAAATAAGAAAGGGCCCTCCGAAGAAGACCCTTTCCTAAGAAGGAGAAAATATGAACGGTTTTCGGAACCTTGAACTTATCAGGAGGGGAGCAATGATAAAGTTGTTTCAGGATTCACCCTTCCACCGATCACGTTCCATAATATAAAAATTGTTTTTCCATGTAGAACTATCTTTTTGCTTACATTTTGCACGCAGAAAAATTATTCTTGACGAAAGCCAAAAAGCAACTACTCTTCGCGGAAAATAATCTTGCACTTCGGCACAAAACGGAATCCACCGCGACGATGACGTTCGATTTCAAAGAACTTTTTGACACCGTCTGTTGGGTGGGCCGGATCATCGGAGCCGTTGATATGGGCAATCACGCGATTCAGGCGACTTTCGAAATTGGGGCGGAGAGGATCCATGCAGATTGCGGGGTCACGCTTAAATTCGCGGTTTTCGTATTCCTCGCGGCCAGTCGCAGAATATTCCCGCAGCAAATTGCGCAGTATTCTTGCCGGGACGTTACGCATCAGGTGCTTGTTGTTTACAGAAATAGAATCGTCAGCCTTGTAGTAAATAATGGTGACGGAATCGTTCATGGCTTCGAGCAGTTGCTCCTGAGCCTTCTGGATTGGGGCCCAAGATTCAAACTCCTGCTTAACCACGGCGCTCATCAACTTGTTGAAGGGCTCGGGAGCAACGATATTGGCCTTGTAGTCAAAATAGACTATGCTTGCCGGTGCGCCGTAATAGCAATCCTTATGGATGAGGACAGAGCCCGTCTTTTCGTCAATCACATCTTCGAGAGCCTTGACACAGGATAGTTTCGTTTCGGCTTCTATATCCCATTCCAGTCCATTGTCTGCAAGGCAATTACCGAACGTAGAATACACCGCGACCTTACGTCCGTTAATGTAAACGCATTCGTCATCCCGTTTTTCGGCAGTAGCACGATTTTCCAAGGCTTCTACAAAGGATGTCTGGGAGGCCTTGAAATCCATACATTCGTAAGGCTGGGTATTCAAGAGGATGGGGCCAATCTGGACCAGCCCGTTGAACCAGCGCATGGGGTTGGTAACCAATGCACCCGGAGTCTCAAAGCGGAAAGAAAAAAATTCCTTGCGGTACCCATCAACTAATTCGCGACGAAGGAACCTGGGATTTTTAAGCAAAGTGTATCGTTTAGGAATAATATCAAGGCAAAGTTGGCGGACATCTTCTGTGGCATAGAACTGCGAAATATAAGGTAGGTAAGAGCGAAGAACACTGCGAGCGGGGATTGTTTCGAAGGTTGCACAACGTTCAATAATGCGATGAACAAAGGCATCTGGATTTTCGCCCCGATCGTAGAGCCAGGATACCACGCTGTTCATAACCAACCGATGAGAACTTTCATCGACGAAGGAATCTTCGAAATAAATATCGTTCAACATTTTAACGTCAATTCGAGGATCGCGTTTTACCAAGGTCAGAATATCCTTGATAGGGTACGATATCAACAACTCAATATGAGTTAACTGAAGAAAAAGATTTGATAGCACTCTTTACCTCACATCCAGTAAACAAAATTTTATTTCAAAACTCAAACCAGATACCATAATAAATTTAGCAAAAAATTCACTATTGCAGTGCATTTGTCTATATTTTACGCATGAAATCGGCCAAAATACACTTATTATCCGACGAAATCATCAATAAAATCGCTGCAGGCGAGGTTATTGAACGCCCCGCCTCAGCCGTAAAGGAACTTATAGAAAACGCAATTGATGCCGGAGCCAGCCGAATCCAGGTTTCCATTGAGCAGGGTGGCAAAAAAAAGATTCAGGTTTCAGACAACGGAAAAGGCATGAATGCGGCCGACCTTGACCTCTGTTATCTGCGGCACACCACCTCCAAACTTTTCGATGCAAACGACCTTTTCCATTTGCAGACCAACGGATTCCGCGGCGAAGCGGTAGCATCCATTGCCGCAGTTTCGAAATTGACCATTACAAGCGCCACAGACGACGGCGACAGCGGCCGAATCATTTTAAGCGGCGGAAACGTCGTAGAAAAACAGGACGTACAGGCCAGCCGAGGCACCACATTCCTGGTGGAAGACCTTTTCTTCAACACCCCGGTTCGCAAGACCTTCTTAAGTAGCGAAACAGCAGAAGGCACCAGGATTTTCGAAGTGGTGCTTAAGACCGCCATAGCCCACCCCGAAATTCGTTTTGACTACAAGGTTTCCGACAAAACGGTATTTACCGGAGTGCCAGGAGAATTGCGCAACCGCATAGCCGAAGCCATCGGCTCAAAAATCGCCAAGGCTCTTTTGCCTGTGGATTACACGGAGGCAGGGATTCACGTTTGGGGGTACGTCTCCCCCACCACCGAAACCAACGGAAAAAGAAACCACCAGTTCCTATTCATCCGCAACAGACCCATCGAAAGTAAAATGGTAAGCAAGGCCATCGCCCAAGCATACGAACCCTACGGAGCCCAATGCAAACCGGTCTCGGTGCTGTTCCTGGACATGCCGGACATGGAATTTGACGTGAACGTCCACCCTGCAAAAAGAGAAGTACGTTTTGCAAACGGCAACCTGGTGTTTCTTGTAGTCTCGCACGCCATCCGTGACACTTTCAAGAAGGATTTAGAAGCAAAATCCCCATTCATCAATCTCGAAGAAGAATTAGGCCGAGAACAAACCGAACCAGCCCCCGCCTGGCTGAGCGATGTAAAGCCAGCGCAACCTTATTCGGCAAAACCGTTGCAGCCCTACGAAGCAAAAAATCCTGAACCTTACGTAGCCAAAGCACCGCAGGCTCCCCTATTTACTCCGACAGCAAAACCCAACAAACCTGAAGACGATGTCGTGCAGGATCTATTCAGTCAGCCCGAAGCAGGCAAAATCATTTCTCTTGAAAATGAATTTCGTAAAGATCCTGTCGCAGAAACAGTCTGGATTCCTCCGGCATTTTTCCAGATCGCCAACACCTACATTGCCGGCGAAGACGTAAACGGATTGCTGGTCATAGACCAACACGCGGCCCATTCCAGAATACTCTACGAGCAAGCGTTGGATACCCTGCGCAACGGTTCCGACTTGGACAGTCAGGAACTTTTGTTCCCCGAATTTTTAGAACTTTCAAAAATCGAAGTGGAGGTTCTTAAAACCGTAGAAGACCAGTTCCAGCACCTGGGATTTTACATCGAGCCCTTTGGCGGAGACTCCTATCAAATTCGGGCTATTCCCAAGGCACTTCCCCTGTCTCGCGCCATCAAGGCGTTCAAGGATTTCCTGGACAGCATCGGCGAAAGAAACGACGGAAGCGGCGACATGGTGAAGGTTCAAGATGTAATCGCGAAAGCATGGGCAAAGTCAAACGCCTACCAGGCTGGCGATAAACTAAAAAGCGAAGAAATGGCCACCCTGGTAGGGCAACTGATGGCTACAGAGGAGCCTCTGAAGTCTCCCTATGGGACACCTACGTTAATGCGGATTTCCTTAGACGAGTTGAACAAGAAATTCAGACATTAGTTTTTCGGAATCGTAGTCTGAGATCAAAGCCTCCTGAAGTTCACCAGAAAACGACCGGGGTTGTGCGGCACTTTCCTTTATTTGATTTGCAATGTTTTCAACCTTCGCAAGGTCGAATTTTCTTGAAATATATTCCGTAAAAAGCTGTCTTTTAAGAATCAGGTTCGGCAATGCGAAATATCGGGTTTTAACCTTACGTTTTGCCAAGACAAAAGTCAAGAAGTCTGGTCTGGTACACACAACTGTAGGGCAGTTGGACAAGGCAAGCTCCAAGGTCGCCGTACCGGGAGACGAAAGGGAGACTGCCGCCGTGCCATACATTTCGCATCGTTCTTTCGGAGTGGCTGGAGACACCTGTACAGAAATTCTATTGCAAAACTCCCGGGAAAAACGCCCTTTGTTTCTTTCTTTCGAAATTGCATTTTCCAATGCAGCCACCAAGGACTTTCGGGCAGCCACGACAATCACATCGAAATCCGCATATCGGCTGTCCTGCAAAACCCTTTGCACAGACTTCAAAAAAACTGGCATATTTCGAAGAGCCTGACTTTTTCTGCTGCCAGGAAGCAGCATAATCTGTTTTTTTCGCGCCCTCGGCGTACAGGTCGCAACCACCGAAGCAAAGGGGTGCGTCATTTTTAGAACGTTACAATTCGCCTGTTCGTAGGCATCCACTTCAAAGTCAAAAAAAGTTGCCAATCGGATGTTCGCACACCCCGCAAACAATTTTGAACGTTGAGGTTTCCACGCCCAGATCTGAGGCGGAGCCACATACAAGACGGGCTTGCCTAATTTTTTTGCCAAGGCCACCAGCTTCATATTAAAGCCGGGATAATCAACGGCGACCAGCCCTACGCATTCTTTTACGACCAGTGCTTTTTCCAAGACCTTATAAGCCCTGCGAAGTTTAAAGTACCTGGGCAACACATCGCCAAATCCCGAGACAGGCAGCGTATCAAAAGCAACAAGAGGTTCCAGTCCTGCCTTTTGCATCCGTGGGCCTCCGGCCCCAAGAATTCCGTAGGTTTTCTGAAGGCCACCGCCAGCAATCAGGGCGTGCGTTACCAAGGCCTCGCCAATGCAGTCCCCAGAGTCTTCTCCTGCACAAAAAAGAATGTAAGGCTTACCGTTTTGCACGGTTTGACACCCAAACCTTTAAAGCGCCCAGGTCCTTACGAAGGTACTGGAACAGTTCCGGTGTGTAAACCACCTTTTTCTTTTTCAATGACAGAACATGGACAAAACCAGATTCCGTCTCCACATGGCAAACAAGTTCACAGGCATGTTCCGACTCGTCGATGGGCGCATAACGATCCATAACTTCGGACAATTTTTCGACGAATTCCTCGGTCACCATTCCAGAGAACATGTTCATGTGAATGTAAGACACCATGGAGGAACGGACGCGATCCAGTTGCACCACTTCTTCTACAACGACCTGCTTTTCCTCGCGGTCGCGCTGCTGTTCAAGCACGCCCTTCACCAGGATTCGGTCATCCAAGGCTACGGAATCCCGAAGCTTTTCCCAGGTATCCTTCTTAAAGAAAATGCCGACATCGCCATGGAAATCCTGAATATTTCCGGAGCCCAAGGTATCGCCTCGCTTTGTCTCGAAGGACTTTATGGAAGTCACAACACCACCGACGATAATTGTATCGCCGACCCGCTTGGAAAGTTCTTCCTCGGCAAGGGAACAACTAGTAAAGCCCTGAAGTTCCGGGCGGAATTCATCTAAAGGATGAGACGACAGGAACAAGCCCAGGACATCGCGTTCCTTGTTCAACATTTCCATGTTGGTCCATTCCTCGGCCTCTTCAAGAACCTCGGCGGAACTATCCATAGAAGGGGCGCCGCCACCTAAATCGAACAAGGAAATTTGACCGCGGTCCCGGTCTTCCTGACAACGGGTGGCCACTTCCAGGGCTCGGTCTACAGAGGCCATCAAGGCGGCACGGCTACCAGGGAAACAGTCTAAAGCACCGGCCATAATCAAGCTTTCAACAAAGCGTTTGTTCATGGGAGCGCGTTTTTCTTTTTGTGAACTTTGGTATTCCACCACGCGTTTCGTAAAGTCGAAAAGATCTTTATACTCGCCCCGGCGTTCTCGCTCTGCAATGATGTCTTCGACAACGCCTATGCCCACACCGCGAATGCCTGCCAGTCCAAAAAGAATCTGCTTTTCTTTGTTGGCGGTAAAAACACCCATGGATGCGTTAATGTTGGGAGAAATAACTTTAATGTCCAGGCGTTTGCATTCCAGAATGATGGTAACAATGTCTTCGGTTTTGCCCATCTTCGAAGTCATGGACGCAGCCATGTATTCGGGGCCATAATGGGTCTTGAGGTAGGCCGTCTGGTAGGCCACATAGGCGTACGCCGCAGCATGGCTCTTGTTAAAGGCATATCCGCAGAACGGGAGCACAGCATCCCAGACTTTTTGAATCATGGTATGGTCGTAACCCTTGGCCTCGCACTTGGCAAAAAATTCCGGCGTAAGTTTTTCCATCTTTTCGGGCATTTTCTTTGCCATAATACGACGGATGTTATCTGCACCACCAAGGGAGTAGCCACCCAGAATCTGGGCAAGTTTCATCACCTGTTCCTGGTACACGATTACGCCGTAGGTTTCGGCCAGCACCGGTTCCAGGTCAGGGTGGTAGCAGTCGATTTCTTCGCGGCCCTGCTTACGGGCAATAAAGTGCGGAATCTGATCGATAGGCCCCGGGCGATACAAAGCGTTCATGGCGATCAAGTCCGCAATGCGGTTGGGTTTCAATTCCCGAAGGTACTTTTGCATTCCCGGAGATTCGAACTGGAACACGGTGGTGGTCATACCCTTACTGAGAAGATCAAAGGTCTCTTTATCGTCCAAGGGAATGCGGCTCATGTCCACTTCGATTTGACGATTCTTTTTCACCATGTTCACCGTGTCTTGAATGATAGACAAGTTGATAAGGCCCAAAAAGTCCATTTTCAAAAGGCCAATGTCTTCGGCGTAATGCTTGTCGTACATCACCACAGGTGTATCTTCGGCGGCAGCGCGGTACAGGGGGGCCAAGTTGTAGATGGGTGTAGGCGTAATCACCACACCGCAGGCATGCACGCCAGTCTGACGAGGTAAATCTTCGAGACTTAAGGCATTCTTCCAAAGATCCTGGTAGGAACTTCTGCTGTTAATCAAGGCTTGCAACGGTTCCGGGCTGTAATCCGGTTCCAGGACATTGCCCTTCTTGTCCTTACCCTCCCAGGCTTGTTTCAGGCTAAAGTTCAAGGTTCGCTGGGGGAAAAGTTTGGTAATCACCTTTGCTTCGGCGGGTTCAAAGCCCATGACTCGTGCAACATCGGTAATCACCGCCTTTGATTTCAGCATGCCGTAGGTAATAATCTGACCCACGCACTCCTTGCCGTATTTCTGGGTCACGTAGTCAATAACGCGACCGCGGTCTCGGTCTGCAAAGTCCGTATCGATATCGGGCATGGACACACGTTCCGGATTCAGGAAACGTTCGAAAAGCAAGTCGAACTTGAGAGGGTCAATGTCCGTGATACCGATGATATAGGTCACCAGGGAACCTGCGGCAGAACCACGACCCGGCCCCACGGGAATGCCGTTGTTACGGGCCCAGTTGATAAAGTCCCACACAATCAGCAGATAGCCGGCAACGTTCATGTTTCGGATACAGTTCAGTTCCTTGTACATGCGTTTGCCCACCTCGGTCTCGTGTTCCGGGAACTTGAAGTTTTCGTCAGGGAATCGCCACTTCAAAAAATCGTTGCAAAGGTGAATGATGTATATATCGGAATCCGAGCCCGGTTTGCACCAGCGGTGAACCGCCTTGTCCCAGGACTTGTTGTCATCTTCGTCAAAAAAATCGGGGGCAGACAGGCGGTCTAGTTCGGCTTTATCCTCGTCGGTGAGATTGTCGGCATCTACCCCCTTTTCGGCACAAAGTTTTTCCGTAAGTTTCTTTTTGCGGTCTTTAACAATCCCCTTCAATTCGCGTTCGCGAATCGCTGGATATTCCGCATCGTACTCCGCCTTCATGATGGCCTTGATTTTCTGGTATTCTTCGCCAGACAAGAAATCATCCGGAATTTTAAAGCGAGGCCAGAACTCGTCGCCGATGCCGGTCTTTACGGTATAGTTGCAGCGCTCTGCAATTTTTACGGTATTCTCGATAGCCCCAGGTATTTTGCTGAACAAATCCCGCATTTCGGCTTCGGTCTTGTAGTAAAAGCCGTCCGTAGGAAAACGCTTGTCCTGGGGGTCTTTCAAAGTTGTCTTTGTGGAAATACAACGCAAAATGCGATGGGCCTGTGCGTCATCCTTCTTGATGTAGTGTATGTCTCCGACAGCGACCACTTCGCGGCCCAAATCCTTTGCCAACTGGACAGTGTAGTCATTCACCAGTTTTTGCTGAGGAACACCGTTGTCGCAAATGCTAAAGTACAGATGGTCGTGGTCAAAAATCTTGTCAACCCGTTCCATGTATTCGCGTGCTATGGAATTTCTGCCGGCCGAAACATTTGTGCCGTACTTGCTAAAGAAATCGCCGGCGATGGCGATGACACCTTCCTTAAACTGGGCCACCGTTTCAAGGGGAACCGAGGGGATCTCCGCCCAACGGTCCCCATCTTCGTAGCGGTAACTGACAATGCGAAGCAAATTGTAGTAACCCACTTCGTTTTCCACAAGAAGGGTCAGACGTTCGTAAGTGGCGGGGTCCTTGGACATTGCACTGGGAGTATCCACGTAAATGTGGCATCCGTAAATAGTCTTTACGGGGGGCAGCCCCTTTTCCTTGCGTTTTTTATTCAAGTCCTTGCCGCGAGTCTGGATTTCCAGAATGCCAAACATGGCGCCGTGGTCGGTAAGGGCGATGGCAGGAGCGTTATCGTCGGCTGCGGCCGCCAAAATGTCGTCTAGTCGGGCAGAGGACTGTAGAACGGAAAATTCGGAATGTGTTTGGAGATGAACAAATGCCATAGTTTAAATTTAAAAATTCCTTTAAAAGATGATTCACTACACCAGTTAATCATCTCCAGGATTTCAAACGTCAAAAAACAATTTTCAAATTATTTCAAACTGTATTTTTCAAGAATTTCTTGAACCTTTATGCCAACGTTTCCAAATTGTTTTTTATAGCGGTTGCGAGTCACCAACTCTTTGGGAAGCATAAAGATAGCTTGCGCCCAGGCCTTTGCCAGGGCACTGCAAATAGCGGTTTTAGACAGTTTTTTACCGTCACCGGACTCTCCGGGAACCCCTTTTGCCATGGACATGTAGCGGCACACCCCCCGAACCGGGAGCTTGAGGATCTCTGCCATGGGAAGCAGGCGGATGGCCGAACGCAGACGGTTCCGTTCCGAGTAAAAAAGTTTGCGCGGGGAATATCGAACCGTAGTCAAGGATCGTTCGTGAAATACCTTGGCATCGGGGCAAAAAACGGTCTTGTAACCTGCCAAATTATGACGGAAATACCATTCAGTTTCTTCGAAGAACAGAAAGAAACTGGCATCCATCGCCCCTGCGGCCAAAACAGCCTCTTTTCTAAAACTCATCACTGCGCCGTAGCAACCAAAGACTTCCTTTTCGCGGACATCCGCTTCAGAAACATCCAAGCCGCTGGCCTCGTTCTTTGCAAAAAGGTCCTTGCCAAACAGCACTCCCACAGCATTTACCACGCCGCTTTTTTCCATTACAAGGCTTGCCACGGAACCAGCCTCCGGGTGCCTCGCGAAACAAGCCAGCAGGTGTTCGGCCCAACTAGATTCAAATTCCAGGTCCATGTTGCAAAGTACCTGGATGTCGCTGTCCATTTCTGAAAGCAGCATGTTGCAAGCGCCGGCATAACCCAGGTTGCAGTCGCTTTCAATAATCTTGCAGCGAAGTCCTGCACTTTTCAGCAAGGCGATAGAATTGTCCGCAGACGCATTATCAAGAACAAGTATACGAACAGGTACGGTCTGCATCACCAGGCTGCGCACGCATTTTGTCAGTTCTTCACCGCCGTTGTAGTTAATAATACCCACATCGATCATAGAAATTTCCTGGTTGAAAAAACGAAGCCTTGTGAGGCTTCGTCAAATATAAAATTATTGGTTAAGGTCGCT
>JABUUR010000368.1 GCA_021443065.1 Fibrobacter sp. | reverse complement strand
ATGGTCACCGATTCCTTGGCGCGGGTGATGCCGGTGTAGAGAATCTGGTTGGTGAGCAGCGGGTGGCCAACGTTTGTGGGCAGGAACATGGTGACGTCGCGGTATTCGGACCCCTGGGACTTGTGGATGGTGATGGCGAAGGCGCTTTCGATGGCATCCGCCGGCAGCACGGATAGCGGGTAGAATACGTAATTGTCCCTCTCCACGTTGCTGCCCTGGGGAGGAGCTTTTTTCAGCATCAGGTAGGGGGTGAACTTGTGGAATACCACAATGCCCGTGTCGCCGTTGTACAGCTTGTACATTTCCTGGTTCTGGGTGATGATGAGGAACTGCCCCGGGAAATATCCAGAGTCCTGGATTGCGGTTGTGTCCGCTGCCTCCTCTGCGGTGGAAACGTTTTTCTTCCAGATTTTTTTCAGGCGGCTGCAGGCTTTCTTGTTGAGGGACTCCACGCCCCAGGGCCCTTTGCGTTCCGCGGAAAGGATGCGTTGGGTCAGGGAAAGATTCCACAACGCATCGCGGAGAGCGGTTTGCTCCTTATCCTTGCCTACGAAGGTGGGGTCGATTTTTGCGGCAAGTTCCGGCAGGGAAGAAAAGGTTTTTATCCAGTAGGCAATGAGAGTCTCCACCCGCTTGTCGGCTTCCTTCTTTGCGAGTTTCTTGCAATTTTCGGTTTCGTCTGCCCTGTAGAAGTTGACGAAATCCTTTGGAACGTTTGAAACCTTTCCTTGAGGGACTGAATCTGCGCTTTCCAAAATACCGGAATTCAAATTCATGGAATTTAAATTATCGAAATTTTGCTCGGCGGTTTTTGATTGGCTCAGGGCGGGATGTTTCGTGAAAGGGTGCTCCACGAATTTGTGAGGATCCTTGGATTCCGCCACCACCTTGATTTCCCTTGCCAGTTTTCCGATGTTGGATGCATCGTCGAAACGGTTGGAAATTTCCAGTTTCACGGTGAAATTTTTCGTGCTGTTGTGGGGCTTGAGGATTTCGCCCAGCACGGCGCCGGAGTCAACGGAAGGAAGCTGGTAGGGGTCGCCTAGAATAAAAAGGCGGGCCTGGTCGGGAATGGCTTGCAGCAGGGCGGAAAACATCTCGATGTCAATCATGCTGGCTTCGTCGATGACAAAGATGGAATTCCTGGGGAAGGGTTCTTTCTTGTTGTAGAAGAATTCGCCCTTGCTGCGGGAATATTTCAGCAGGCGGTGGATGGTGCTGCTTTCCAGGTCTTTCAATTTCGAGAAGATGCGCTCTCCCTTGACATCGTCGGTTAGACCTTCCAGGCCGCCGGTCAGGCTTTCTCGCATGCGGTCGGCGGCTTTACCGCTGGGGGCTGCAAGATGGATGTTCCAGTCCAGCATCTCGGGGTTTTGTTCCAGCAATTTCCAGAGGATGTAAAGCACCACGGTGGTCTTTCCGGTGCCGGGGCCGCCGGTAATAATCAGGTTCTCGTCGAGGCCTCGGAGAATTGCCTGGGCCTGCTCCTTGTTCACCAGGAAATCGCCTACGGTTCCGTCCTTCTTGCGGATGGGCTTGTGGATTTTGCGGATACTCTGGATGCACTTGTCCAGCTCGCTGTCGGAGGGTAGAGTGCCGTTTCGGAAAAGCCTCTGGGCGCTCTCCTCGATGTTGCACTTGGCGTTGAACAGCTTGGTGAAGTAGAGATGATGGATTTCGCCCTCGTGGGCGATTTCCTGCGTGGCTAGAATGAAGGGCTTGGAGAATGCGTCTTCTTCCAGTGGCTTGTTGTCGGATGTTTTCTGGAGGATTTCGTCGAAGTTGTTGTGGAGAATATCTGCGATTCCACTTTCGATGATTGCATCGAAATCCTTGCTTTTAGCAAAGAGGGATTCCTCCTGCTCCGAATCGGCGGAACTGATTTTCAACTGGACGAGGCCATTCCATTTTATTTCCCACAGAGTCTTGAATGTATTTTCGTCCATGGGGAGCCTTACGTTTCCATCGTCCATGAGGGAGAGACACAACGCCAAAAATTTCTGGGTTTCAAGTTTTGTGTTGGGGCGCATGTTCAAAAGAAGTCCCATCAGGTGGACGTTCAGGCTTGAAAAGCCACGCATATCCTTGAGGGCATCCATAAATTCTTGAAGTTCGCTTGTTTGCAATAATTCCTGGTTCATCTTATTTCACCTCGCTTTTGGAGGATGCGGTCATGAGTTTTTTCACGTTTTCGAAGGCGGCTTCCAAGTCCTTGTAACTGTTCCAAGTCTGGGCGTAAATTCCCTTGCCGGTGTTTGCCTGGGTGCCGCGGACAAAGATGTAGTAGATGCCTCCGAAGTACTTTTCGAAAATCTGTTCCTCGTCGAGATTTTCGGCGGTACCCGTTCCGTAGAATTGTTTAAGCCACTGGATAAGACAGTAGGAATAGAGCACCCGCTGGACGGAGTATTCCCTGTCCACTTTTTCCTTCAGGTTTGCGGGGCAGTAATCGTTGTCTTCCAGAACGTCGGATTTCCAGTCCAGGATGGAGTAGCGGGTGTGACCGCTAGAATCCTTGCGGACAAACATCAAGTCCATGAAGCCCTTGCAGAAACGGCTGAGGTGATGGGCGGATGCGTTCAGGTTGAACTGGACTTCTGCCTTGTGGCTGTTTAACGGAAGACTTATGAGCTGGAAGGGGGCTGCATTTGTAGGAGCACTTCCTGCGATTTCTGGCAGAAGGGCGTTCATGGTATTCCACAGGTAATGAACCGTAAGATTGTACCAGTTTTCGCGGTTCTTTCCGAAGGGGAGGCCTTCCCGCTGGAATTCCTCCTGGACGCAATTTATAATCTGGGAATTCTCGAGGGCATCTTTCTGGGTGGGGCATGCCTTACCGAATTCTTCGAAGTGGAGGCGTTCGAAGATGTGGTGGAGGACGTTACCGATTTTGCTTCCCCTGGGGTATTTCTTCTGGACTTCGTCCAGGTGGGTAGTGCAATCGCCGTTGGCATCGGGAGTGCAATTTCGGGCAAGCTCGTCGATGGAACGGATGGAAATTCCCTGCGTGGTCTCGGGGGCGGCCTGGGAGCCTTCTTCGGCGCTGTCCAGACGGTTGCCGTCGCTTTCTGCAACCTCCGTGCGGCCTTTCCCGGTGAGGGTGCTGTAGGAATATTGCATGATGCATTTTCCGGGAATTTCCCTCTGCAGTTCGGACATGGCCTCACGCTGTTCATTCATTTGTTTGCGGATTTCGTCCTGCAAGTTTTCGGGGGAGAAATTTTCACCCTCGCCGTTGAGCTTATTGGCATGGGCGAGAATTTCCGTCTTGACTTTTTTTACCAATTCCTTGTAGTTTACATTTTCGACGGTGGGAAGGACGGTGTAGAATTGTCTGTTCTCCGGGTTATTGCAGAAACGGTCCAGGGATTCCTTCAGGAACTTGAAATCCTCCTTCGTCTTGCCGGATTTGTCTATCCACTCGTTGTAGCGGGGCAGCATCAAGATGGAGGATGCTCGGGTAAAGTCCACATAGAAAAGGCGTTTCCATTCCTCCAGTCCTTCCTTTTTTCTGAGGGCCTTTGCCTCGGCTCCCATGGAGAGGTTCAGCTCGTCGGTTTCGGAATGGAAAAGGTAAGGGCCGTCGGTTTGGTTGTAGTATTGCTTGAACCCGGCGAAGGAAATCACTACGGGAAATTCCAGCCCCTTGGAGGCGTGGATGGTCATGACCTGCACGGCGTCGTAGTCGGTGCCCTTTTCCACCAGGTTCCCGTTTTCGTCGTCGGTATTTTCCCGGTCTTGGGTGAGGCCTTCCAGATGCCGCACCAGATCGTCCAGGGAACAGTTGTGGCGGTACAGGTAATCCACGGCGTAGTTGCCGATTTGCCTGAGCCGTGAAAGATTTTGCAGCCGGGAAACGTCCATCAGGTGCTGCTCTATCTGGGTGTCGCTGTAGATGGCCTCCAGCATTTCCGCGTAACGGCGCTTTAGGGCAAGTTGACGCCAGCGGTTCAGTTGCTTGCGTTCCTTGTTTTCGGGGTCGTCAAAAATCTTGCTTTCCACATGGTGGAGCCAGGCCATTTCGTCGGCTTCACGCTGATCTTTGTGGAATGTCCTGCGGAAAAAGTCCGTAATGAGGACCTCGCTCAATATGCGGCGGTTCCATGCAGAAAAATCCGGGGCGTCAAGGGCCTTGAAAAGGGCGGTCCACTCCGCACATTCGCGGCTGTTGAACAGGTTGTTGTCCTTGTAGCGGCTGAAGGGGATGCCCGCATGGCGGAAGGCGTCTTCGATGGGGTCCATCTCGGAGCGGCTGCGTGCAAGAACCGCGAAATCCTTGAAGGTCACGTTGCGGGGCTTTTCCCGATGTTCCTTGTCGTAAATTTGCAGTACGGTTTTATCCCCCTCGTAGGAGCACCATTCGATGATTTTTTGTACGACGGTGTTTGCGAAGTGCTCCGAGGAGATGCTGTCTTCGCTAATCCAGAACGGCGTAAGGGTTTCGCCGGAAGCAAGTTCGGGCGACTTGAGGGCTTTTTCCGGGGCGTGGGAATCCTGGAAGGACACCTGGCTCTTGCCTTCGTCATTGGGCTTGAAGAAGTCCTCTCTGAAAAGGGCGTTGCAGGCGTTGATGATTCCCGCGGTGGAGCGGAAATTGTTTTCGAGGGACATGCCGTTCTTGATTTCGGTAATGGCCTTGGTATAGACGTTGATGTCTGCGCCCTGGAAACTGTAGATGGCCTGCTTGGGGTCTCCCACCACGAAGATGGAATGGCCCTCCACGGGGATGCCACAGTCTTCACGGAAAAGGGTGCTGAAAATATCCCATTGCAGCTGGTTGGTGTCCTGGAATTCATCGATGATGGCGTACTGGTATTGGGAACGGAGCCTGATTTTAAGGTTGACGTTCTCTCCGTCGGTAATGGCCTTGTGAACCGAGAGAATCATGTCGTTGAAGGACTGGCATTTTGAATCGGATTTCAGTTTTTGCCATTCATTGAAAAGGACGGGGATTTGGGAATGGACGAATTCAATCAAATCAACATCGCTGAAATACTTTACCGCATTAGCGACAAATTCCTTGCAGTAGTCCTTTCTATCGTAAAAGTATTGCAAGGCATCTTGAAGCTCTTGATTTGGAGCATTTACCAGAATATTTCCAAATGTGTTGGAATTGAACAGGGCGTTGTTCCCCCCCTTCCAATCGTTGAGAACGTTTAATAAATCAGCGACGCTTTTCCCGTTTTTTGCACGATCTATTTTTTCTGTTTTTTGTCGAGCATCAAAAAGTTTATTTTGATTTTTTTCAAGAATGTCCAAATTAGACTTGAATTCGGGAATCAATTTCATTTTTTCAATTCCCTCTGCTTCAACGATTTTCTCGATTTCCTCGCGAGTCGGGATGTAATCATCAAATTTCGGGCGGAGGTATTCAGGAATAGCAATCAGTTCCTTGTCTCCCATCTTTCCCTTATACGCATTCATCCCGTTCCTGAAATAGCTGGACAGTTTCTCGATGAGGGTCGAGGTCTCTTTCTTTTCAAGAAGTTTCAGGAACAAATCGTTTTTTACCCAGTTGTCCCGAATCAATTTCTGGATAAGACCTTCAACCTGGTCGTCGCCAATCATTGCCATGCTGAAGGGGCGGCCCGCATCGTAGGCGTATTCCTTCAGGGTTTTCTGGCAGAAGGAGTGGATGGTGAAAATGGCCGCGTTGTCCACGTCCTGGGCGGCTTTTTTGAAAAGTTCCAGGGTGCTCATGTCCAGAACTTTTTCTTTGTGATTCGGGTCGATGTACCCGTTATGAAGTACCTCCTGGATTTTTTTGCGGATACGGTCCTTCAGTTCGCCTGCGGCCTTTTCGGTGAAGGTCACGATGAGGATGCGTTTCAGGGGCGTGCCCTGGCTAATGAGCTTTGAAACCATCAGTTGGATGGTGTAGGTCTTTCCCGTACCGGCGGAAGCCTGGATAAAGAGGTTCTTCTGGGAATCGAAAAGTTCAAGGTCGAAGTTTTCCAGTTTTTCGTTGACGTTTTCCATTTTCACCTCTACTTCTTTTCGTCTTCGATTTCGATTTTCATCAGGTTCTTCATTGTTGATTTTGCTTCTTCCCATTGAGTCATGAAATCCAGGTTGGTAAATCCGGTGTCCCTCAGGGGGTCAAAGAGGGCCTTTTTCCCGAAGTATTTCCAGCAATCTTTTATCTTATCGCGGTAGTCGAACAAGTCCTTGATTTTATCATCGTCCAAGAGATCCGCAGGTACAGATTTTGAATAGGGAAGGTACTGTTCGTTTCCGAAGGCCTTCAGGTAAATTTGTTCAAGAGTCTCGATGGCTTCCTTGGGCGTCAGGGAAACGGAAGCTTTCCACGGACGCATTTTATTTAGGTCGGTGCAGCAGTTGTAAAATTCGATGTCTATTTTTTTCGGTTCGTTCCCTTTTTGAGAGGCAAGAATGGCCAACGCCTTGATGTAGGGGCCCATCCATTTGCTAAACTTTAGTTTATCGGATGTGGAAGCGCTGACTACAATCATTTCGGTGATGTTTTCTACATCCTTGTGGTTGCACCAGTCCAGGGAGCCGGAAAGATTCCACTTGGTGCCGTCGGTGCGGCTCAGCTGTAAATCCTGTATTTTTGTCTGGTAGCTCCAGGAGTCCTTGATTTCCTGCACTTTTTCAGGCCCGATTTTTTCAAGGATTAAATCCTTCTGGCTTTCCATTTTTTTCAAGAGTTTCTCGCCGAATGTGCCGTCGGGAAATTTCCCCTTCCGTTGGGAAAATGTCTTGAACTTCTCCAGTTCATCGCTTTTGCCGGATAGTTCTGCGGCAAGGAACATTTTCAGCAGCTTGCTTTCGTCGAGACGGCTCAGGTAAACAGGCTCGAAAACCTCCTTCTCGGGGTCGTCTTCCTCAATTTCGGATAGCATAATACTAATGCGGAATTGGAAGGGGTCTTCCAGAAATACCCGCATATTGAACAAGGTAACGCGGTCGGGTATCTTGAGGGTGATGTTTTCCGTGGAGTTTGTGTCCACATCCTTAGGGACCTCGTTTGGCTTCAGGTGGGCAAAGCCGTCGCTGAGCATGTCCAGATAGGCCTTCTTGTTCCGAAGGCTCTTGGGCGTGAACAGTTCGGAAAATCCCCGCTTTTCGTCGATGGAGATTTCAATGGGTTTCCAGTCGTGGATTTCCGATTTTTCCAGGAACTGCGAAATGTCTCCGATGATGGAGGAGGGATAAAGTTCCGCATCTTTTTTGATGTCCTGGTTTACATAGCTGATGTGGAAACTTTCCTTGGCGCTCATGAGCATGCAGAGGAATCCGTAACGCCGCTTGGAAACGGGGGAGTCGTCGCCGGGCCAAGGCCTGCAGGATTTTCGCAAATCCAGGGTGTTTCGCTGTTTTGCTCCGGGAAAACTTGCGGAATCTGCACCCATAAAGAACAGGTGCTTCACGGGGATAATGCGGGTGTGGGCGAACTTGGTGAATGTAATGCCGTTGACGAAAAGGGTGCCGCAACTGTATTCTGTGCTTTCGCTTGCGGTCAGGAGGGTTTGCTCCACAATGTTCCAGGAAATGCTTTCCAGGCCTGCGTCCAGCTGGTTGTACAACCCTTCCACCGCGTCGATGACGTTGTGGTAGATGATGGTCTCGCCCCCGAATCCGTCGGGTGCGTTTTCCATGGAAATCCAGAGGTTCAAATGTTCCTGCAATTTATCCAGCCGGAAAATGTTTCCGCTCCTGCGGAATGCAAGCAGCTCGTTCAGCTGGTTTATGCACTCCACGAACTTGCAAAGGGAATTGCTGTTGGAACTTGCCATGTCGGAATAGGGCATGAGCACCGTTTCGTCCATCTGGACCGGGTTCTTCGTCATCTTTGCAAGAAGGAGACGTTGCACTCCGTGAAGCCAGTTTTCGTTGCCGTCCTTGTCGCGGTAGACATTGGTCTCTTCGATCCATTGCTCCCAGCGGTCCACTTCGTCTGGTGAAATGCGTCGGGCGAATTGCACCACAGGGTTTCGTACCAGGCTAAAGAAGTTTGGCCTTAGGATGGTGTCCGCTTCCAGGATTTCGAACAAGTTCTCCAGTGCGTTTTGGGTGAGGGAACTTTTGGCGGGGGAGTCCACGATGGAGAAGGGTATGTGGAGGTAGCCGTCTTCTTTTTCGCCGTCCTTGCCCATGTCCCGCTTGCGCTCGGGGGTCTGGTCAAAGACCGTCTGGATGGCGGTGCGGTATTCATCAAGGTTTGGGGATACCACCAGAATGTCGCTTACACGGGCACCGTCCCGCAAGAGCTTGCTTACGGCGGTATGGAGTTGCTCCACTTCGCGAATTTTCGAGGAGGCCGCCGTTACATCCAGGCTTCCGTCCATTGTGGTTTCGGGCAAGTCCTGCAGGCGGCTGCTACGGCTTGCGATGGAATGTTGAAGCTTTTGCAGCAAGGTCTCTGCAGGCGTATCGCTATACTCCTCGTCACCGTCTACTTTGGTGTTGAAATCGAAATCGTAGTTGGCGGCCTGGCACCACAGCTTGATGTTTTCGCGGCCGGAACGCCCCCAGGTGCAAAGCAGGGCGTTTTCCTGCTCCTCTTCAGTATTGCTGTATTCTTCGAAATCCTCCGGGTCCGTTCCCTGCTCGCCGTCTCCCGAGGGAATTTCCGCGGTGACGTCTCCCACCAGGTTGGTGGTCATCAGTTTCTTGATGTGGGGGATTTCCTGCTGGCTGTCCCCGGTTTTCCAGACTCCATCCCTCGCGCACCAATTCCTGTGGGCCTTACCTTCCCTCTGTAGGATGGCGTCTTCCCAGAATTCCATGCAGGGATTCTGGATGTAGGCGAATACGTCGTGTTCCTCCGCGAATTTCTGGAGGATGACCCGGTAGAATTGCCCCATGCCGGAAAGGCCGAAAATGAACAGCGGGGTATTGCCGAATTTTTCCAGATGGAAATTCGCCCTGCCTTGTTCGTCCAGGCAGGCAGAGTAGAGATAGGGGATGGTCAGGTATTCCGTGTACTGGGAATTTTTGCGTTCACGTTGCTTCTTGAAAACCTTGGTCAAAAGGGAATCTTCGGCGATACGCCCTCCCTCCACCTTCGGGTGGAAAATCGCTGCGTACAGTTTCTGCTGCCACTTCTCGCGGTTGCAAATGTCGCTTTGGCCGTTGGCGCTAAAGAAAG
This sequence comes from Fibrobacter sp., assembly GCA_021443065.1. Lineage (GTDB taxonomy): Bacteria > Fibrobacterota > Fibrobacteria > Fibrobacterales > Fibrobacteraceae > Fibrobacter. Next base: position 2,042 of record JABUUR010000368.1, on the reverse strand, counting down.
GTTCCATGCCCCTTGGGTGCTGCTCGTCCTTCAGGTGCCACTTGTCCAAAATGCCGGGGGCGGAACCGCTTGCGTTCCCCACGAAATTGGCGGGGCGGCTCACTTCGTATTCCAAAAAGAGGGAGGCCATCTTTGTTGCGAAATCAAAAAGGTGGGTTTCGTCCAGATGACCGTCGATGATGAGATAACGCTTGACCTCTTCGCCCAATTTCGTGTAGTTGGGTTCGCCTCCTTCGCTTTGCTGCAGGTAGGCAAGAATCACGTTGCACAGCATTTCTGCACGGAGTTTCGCCTTGGAGGCGTCGTTACCGACCAGAATTTCAATAAGGAACTTGTCTATCATCATGGAGTTGAATCCGGCAAGCGTCCCTTTCTTTTCTATCCAGCGGAGCCTGAACCATTGTTCCAATTTAGGGTCCGGGAAAAGGACCACGGGGGATTCGAAGGGGTTTGTCCAGGCCTTGGTCACCGCATCCATGAGGGTGTCGGCCAGATGTTCCAAATTCAGTGCAAATTTCAGGTGTAGCATAGTTCTAAATTTATTCCTTTTCCTTCATCTTGTTCTTGCGCTTGGTAATAAAGGAGGCCTCCTCGGCACACTTGAAGTTGTAAACGGGCTTCAGGTGGTCTATGACGGTTGCGGTGCTCTGGATGAGCTCCTTGATTTCGTCGCCGTTCTTGTATGCCATGGGCGATTCGTCGATGGTGGAGACGTTGACGCAGCTTGTCCAGATGCCCTCCATGGTGCTTTTGTACTCCTTCATGGAGAGGCTTTCCCGGGCGGCAGTGCGGGAAAGAATCCGGCCTGCGCCGTGGGGGCCGCTGTGGTTCCATTCATCGTTTCCCTTGCCTATGCAGATCAACGAGCCGTCCCGCATGTTCAGGGGAATCAGCACTTGTTCGTTGGCCATGCAGCTGATGGCCCCCTTGCGGATGATGTTGTCGCTTCCGATGTAGTTGTGCAGCGTCTCGAAGGAGCTTTCCTCCCTCCACCGCATGCCCTCCATGATGGTCTTTGCCATGATTCTGCGGGACCAGTGGGCAAATTGCCTGCACACCTCGGCACACCTCAGGTATTCTTCGGCATCGGCACCGTCGATGTACGAAAGTGTCTTCAGCACTCCTTCGCCGTAGCAGTGCTTGCTGTTTGCGATTTGCTGAAAGTGAACCGCCAGCTTGTTGCCGAAGTTGCGCGATCCGCTGTGTATAATCAGGTAGGTTCCGGTTTCACCTTTTTCGATGGAGATAAAATGGTTGCCTCCGCCCAAGGAACCAATCTTTTTCAGGTGGGTAACGTAGTTATCCTTTAGAATGTCCGTGGAAATGCGACGCACCTCTTCGTACAAATCTTCGGGAATGTCGTCGCTAACGCAGTCCCTGCCGTCAAACCCGCAGGGAACATGGTTCCGGATAATTTTGTCCAGCTTTTCGTAGTCGTTCAGCAGGGGCGATTCCTGGAGCTTTACCACATACATACCGCAGTTCTGGTCCACCCCGATGATGTTGGGGATGATTTCGCCGTTGTGGGGCATGTCGGAGGTAAAGCCGATGACGCAGCCTGCGCCGGCGTGGCAGTCGGGCATGACCTTGATGTTGCAGTCCTTGAAAATGGGGTGGTCGCAAACCCGCTGCACCTGCTCGATGGTGGCCTCTTCGATGGTGTTTGCGAAAATGCTCGCCCCCGTGTATTTGCCTTCGACCTGTCGCATTTTTTACCTTTACGATTTTTTAAGATTCCAATCCAAAATATATATCGCAAAGAAAAGAAAAAATGTCAAAAAATAGGTAGTGATTAGTAGTTAGTAGGTAGTTGGTAGGAATGCAGGAGGGGGACGCGTTTCTATTCCCGACATACAATGAGACTGTCAATCTATATTACAAGGGGTGACATTCAGGCGTGTTTACGCAACACTCCAGGACGCTGATAGCTGATGACTGATAGCTTACCGCTCATACCTCAAAGCTCGCAACGCGAGCGCCCTCACCACCAACCACCACAAATTACGAAGGCGAGAGCAGCGACAACACTTGTGTTGGCATGG
>JABUUR010000251.1 GCA_021443065.1 Fibrobacter sp. | reverse complement strand
TTTGCCTTCTGCACCATGGCAGCGGAAAGGATTCGAACGTTGTCGGCCGCTTTAGTAACGATTGCGTCTTGCACTTTTTTCCTCTCTTTATATATATCGGGGCGATGGGCACCCTATAATTTTCCGTGCCAAATTTAGTTTTTTATTGTAAAACTCTCAAGTCAAGTTTAAATAAAACGGGAACTTTTAACACAAACGCTACACAAGTGTTCACCAAAAATTTGTGTTTTCGGCAACTCCGAAGTTTCAAGCTCCAAATAATCCTATCCTGCAAACAAGTTTTTATTTAAGTTCAAGGTATGGGATTGTCAAGAATCCTCATGGTCGCCTTCGGAGCGCTGTTTTCCCTGTCATGGTCCATTCCCGCATCGGGCCTGTTTTTTGAGGTGACCCAACCTGACGGCAGCACCGTCGAAGTGCGAAACAGGGGCAACGAGCACAGCCATTTCAAGGAGACCCGCACAGGTCAAGTGGTAAAACGGGATTCCACAGGTTTTTTCAGGCCCGGTAAGCAAGACACCGCCAACCATTTCGTCCCTTCAGATTCCTCAAGATACGATTCCGCACCCGCGGCCCTCGCCAAAGGTCCCTCCATATCGAGTCCCTACACCTACAGGGCAAAACCCACCGTGGGCAACGTGAACATCCTGGTGGTTCTGGTGCAGTTTCAAGACACCAAGTTCATCAGTAGTGACGCAAACTCAGCCATCGGCCGCATCATTTTCGAAGAAGGCTACAGCGACAACAGTTCCGTCGGCAGCGTGGCAGACTATTACAAGGAAAATTCCCTCGAAAAATTCAATCCCCAGTTCGACGTGGTCGGACCCGTTACCGTAAGCGGATCCAATTACAAGACCTACGGCACCTACTCCAGGTACGGCGATTACGGAGCCCAGATGGCACTCGGCGAGGCCCTGGACACCCTGAAAAAGCAAGGGCAGATCGATTTCAAGAAATACGACAACGATGGGGATGGTTTCCTGGACTACGTCCACATGGTTTACGCAGGTTTCGGCGCCCACGATTCACCCCAGGATTCTGCCATCTGGCCCCACCGATGGATTTTTCAATCGCCAAAGAATCTAGGCTCCTGGTTCAACGGGCTCTATGTCGAAGACTACTCCTGCAACGCAGAAAGGGACTGGACTTCCTATTACTACGACAAACGTTCCAAGGCTCTTTTTGGAGTGGGGAACTTTATCCACGAGTTCAGTCATTTGATGGGGCTTCCCGACATGTACGCCACAAACGGCGACACCAACATCTACTCCCCTTCACGCTGGGACATCATGGACCTGGGAGCCTACAACACCCTCAATCGCAAAGGCCCCATCGGAACCACCCCGCCCTACTTTTCCGCCTACGAGCGCATGGCCCTGGGGTGGATGACTCCAACTAAACTTTCAAAGAACGTAAGCGACACCTTGCAAGGCGTACAGAACAACATCGCCCGTCAAATCAAGAACCCCCGAGATACCAACGAATATTTTTTGCTGGAATATCGCGAAGGCGTGCGCTGGGACATGGGTCTGCCTAACCGCGGTCTGCTCATCTGGCATATCGACTTCGACAAGACGATTTGGGAAAGCGCAACCATCAACAACACGGAACACCAGCACATAGACATCGAAGAGGCCGACGGCATTGAAGGCGATGAATCCGCAGGCGGCGACGTTTTCCCGGGGGCATTCAAAATGCGCTCCTTCGACAAGTTCATCACCTGGAACAACGAGGATCTTGGCTACAAGTTGACAGACATCGCCATCACTTCTGACTTGAAATGCCTTACGTTTGACGTCACCGGCGAACCCGACCAGGATACCATTCCCGAAGAGTCCGAGGTTTCCAGTTCGTCCTCTAAATTTTCTTCTGAAGAAGGCGACGACGGCATCTCCGCGGAAAATCCAAATTTTTACGTTGTACAAAACAGCATCAGGCCAAATGTTACCGTAGGCAACAACAGAATCCATCTGTCATACCTGCCCAAGGGAGAAAAGACCATCCAGATATTTTCTTTGAACGGAAACCTGCTTTACAGCAAAAGCACCTGGAACCAGGAAATAGAAATCGGTCTGCCCCGTCAACAGGTGGCATTCCTCCTGCGAATCACCCAAGGGCGCCACACGTTGTTTTCAGGGCGGATCCAGTAGTCGAAAATTCCGTTTTTACCCAGGCCTTCCCCAAGGCGTTCCACCGCTTTACTTATATTTAAGGCATGAAAAAGTATATCCTCAATCTGGCGCACACGGGTACCGTTATTGGGCTTGCCGTGGCAGTTCTTGTTCCGTTCCTGATTTACCTTGGGCCCAACGTAGGCCAAAAGAGTCTCATCCAGAATTTAGATGTCTATCTGCCCCTCCCCCTGTACATCGTCCAGTTCATTGCGGCAATCATTCTTTTTCTACAACTTTTCAAGGATTTCAGGGAATGGCTCAAAGGGGTTCTTCCCGAAAAATCATATTCCATCCTGACCGTCACTTTCGCCGTGGCCATTGCTGTTTTTGCAGGCACGCAGATCGAGGCTAGGCACCGCGTACAAAGCGACGAAAGCGTATTCATGTCTGTAGCCCAAAACATGTACCACAACTACCAATCCCAAACCTGCAATCAGGGTTTCTACAACGACGACGGCTTAAATTGCGTTTCTACGTCCCACAGTTTCAAGACCAAGGGGCTTTCGTTCCTGTACATGCTGGGCATGCCATTTTTCGGCAAGGACCTCCACTGGATTTTTTCCATGGAACTGTTGATGCTCCCCCTTTCAATTCTTTTAATGTTCATTGCCATCGTGGCCTGGACAAGGCAGCCCCTTTTGGCGTTTTTTGCAGCGCTGCTTTTGGGGCTTCAGCCCACCGTACTTTTCCAGTTCCGCGCCATGTCCGTGGAACCCCTCTACGTTTTTCTTTCGGCACTCTCCCTGCTGACCCTAAAATGGGCATACGACCGCAACACCGTCAAGCATTGGGCATTTACCGCCCTGGTGCTTGCCTTCTTTGCCCAGACCCGCCAAGAAACCGTTTTCTGTTTTACCCCCTTTATTCTCATAGCCCTGCCCAAGCTGCTTGATAAAAAAGGAGCCAAGGCACCCACGTTCTTTGCCACCCTCTCCGTTTTCTGCGCCCCGGTTTTGCTGACCATCAGTTCCTACCAGGGGTTCGGATTCCAGGGCGGCGAATACGAGGCACACGGGCATTTCCTGGAAGACCTGCTCAGGAACTGGGAAATCATGACCAAGCCTCTCAAGGAAAATGGCGACCTGGAAAATCCGTTCCTTACCTACTTCAACTACCTGTTTGCCGCAGGCGGCATCTACCTGGTTATCCGGGCCATTTACGACGCCTTCCACAAGAATTATTTCTACCTGAAGGTCCTCATGTTTGTCCTACTGTACCATATCCAGACCTACATGATTCTTGAGAACGTCTCCGGGGACTTCAGCATCGAAATCAACCAGCGTTACAGCCTTGTGATGCTTCCTACCATGGCGTTCCTGGGGGCACTCCCTGTGGCACACCTGATCGAAGCCACCATGAAGTACTCCGTATCTCCCAAGGTGCTTTTCAAGGCGACCTTCATCGGGGGGCTTATAGTTGCCCTGGGCTTTACCGCCTGGACCGCCCACTACAAGGAAAGTTTCAACAAGAACATCATGTACAACAGGAACCACCTGACCATCGAAGAATACGAAATTCTGAACTGGCTCAAGGAACAGCCCCAGAAGAAACGGCTCTTCATTTACGGCAGGCCCTGGCACTTCGTGGGTTACGGCATTTCTTCAATCCACTACGACAAGGTCCGTCAAATGAACGACGAGAAAATGAAGAAAATGCTGAACGAATACGAGGAAGTATATTACATCCGCGGCTTGGATTGCTGGGACAGCCAGACCTACCACAAGAAGGCCGTGGAACATCGAATTCCCACCACTTGCGATGTATTTGAACGGGAAATGGACATGGACGGAGTCAAGAACATCCTTGTCACCAACAACTACTGGGTTCAAATCGCAAGGTTCAACGGACGCAAGAATTTCAATCCCAAGAACATTATCGTCATTAAGGAACCCGTACTCAACGTTGCCATGGCACCCGAAAAACTGGGACCCGAGACAGACGAAAATGTGGATGTGAACCAGATTGTGGTAGACACCCTCAACTACACCTACGACCTTAGGGAAAGCGGCGAGGCCGCAACCGATTGGGACTTGCGAATCGTCCTGAACAACAAGAATGCCCATTTCGGGCCCTACTCCTTTGGCAGCAAGGTCTTTTCCATTCCGGCCGACACCCTGATGCCCGGCTACAACAACATCCGGTTCATAGTCACCAACAGGGAAAACGGAAAGACCGTGGCCGACATCAACAAGAGTTACTTCAACATGGCCGACGGTGTCATAAACCTTGGCGAGCTGAAATACGAAAGCCACAGGCAAGACTGGGGCAGAATGGGTATAAACCAGTCCATCGAAGGCAAGAAGTTCAATGTCAACAGCACCGTATTTGAAAACGGCCTGGGCGTTCACGCCTACTCCGAAACGGTTTACGACATCAAGGGGAAGTACTCCAGTTTCCGCACCAGTTACGGTCTTGACGACGAATCCCTTTGCAGCAAGGGCGTGTCCATCGAGATCCTTGGCGACGGGAAAGTACTTGCCAAGACGCCCACTTTCCAGAATGGCGTATTAAGGACGATCACCGCCAACGTTTCGGGCGTGCAGAAACTTACCATAAAGACAATTCCGGTAGGAAGCATCGACTGCAGCCACGTCGACCTGATTCAACCCGTTCTCATTCCCTAAGGCCATCATGTTGTTATCTGTAATCGTACCTCTTTACAACGAAGAAGAAATTGTCGCCACCACCTTCAAGGTTCTCGAAGAAGAATTGAAGGACGTGGAGCACGAACTGATTTTCGTAAACGACGGTTCCAGGGACAAGACCCGGGAGATCCTTGAAGGATTGCTTCCGTCTACCCCTCACAACAAGATCGTGAATTTCAGTCGCAACTTCGGCCACCAGGCGGCATTCAGCGCAGGCCTGGACAAGGCCATTGGCGATGCCGTGGTGATTATCGACGGCGATCTTCAGGACCCTCCCAGCCTCATCCACGAAATGCTGAAAAAATGGCGCGAAGGATACCAGGTCGTTTACGCCCAGCGTAACAAGCGGGCGGGCGAAACAATCTTCAAGCGGTTTACGGCATTCACCTTCTACCGCATTATCGGGAAACTCACCAGCATAGACATTCCGCCAGACACCGGCGACTACCGCCTCATGGACCGCTGCGTGGTTGAACAGTTGAAGAACTTGCCGGAGCGTAGCCGTTTTCTTCGGGGCCTGGTATGCTGGGTCGGTTTCAAGAAAATCGGAGTCAAGTACGACCGTGCCGAACGCACAGCAGGCACTTCCAAGTACCCCTTGAAAAAGATGGTCCGCCTCGCCCTGGACGGCATTACGGGATTCAGTTCCTCCCCCCTGAAAATCAGTTTCTACATGGGGATCTTTGCTACCTTGGTCGGATTTGGCATTTTCGTCTGGTCCATTCTGGAAAAATTCCTATCCCCTGCAACCACGGTTCCGGGCTGGGCCTCCCTGATGACCGCCATCGTATTTTTCTCCGGCGTGCAACTTATGACCATCGGCATCCTGGGCGAGTACATTGGACGAATCTACGACGAGGTCAAGCAACGCCCCCTTTACATCGAGGACAAATGACATACAAGAACAAACTTTTCGTAATGAGTTCCGCCAGCGGCGCCGGGAAATCCACCTTGCAAAAGATGGTTCTCCCCGATTTTCCCGACATCAAGTATTCCATTTCAGCCACCACACGCAAGCCTCGCGAAGGGGAAGTGGACGGTGTCCACTATTTCTTCAAGACCAAGGAAGAATTCGAGGAACTGATCAAGAACGACGGATTGATTGAATATAACGAGGTTCACGGCAACTACTACGGCACCCCCAAGAGTTTTGTAGAAAAAACCTTGGCAGAAGGCAACCGCGTGCTGTTCGACCTGGACGTTTTCGGCAAGGTGAACTTTGACAAGGTCTACCCCGAGGCTACGGGAATCCTGATTTTGCCGCCCAGCGACGAAGAACTGGAACGTCGCCTACGGGGCCGCGGAACCGATTCCGAGGATGTAATCCAACTCCGTCTGAACAACGCCAAGAAAGAAGTGAAATTTGCAAAGACCCAGGGCAAGTACGAGTACACCATCGTCAATGACGACGTGCAGAAAGCAGCCCAGGAACTTAGGGAAATTCTTTCCATCAGCCAACTCTAGAGGCCGGCAGTCAACCCGGGCTCCTTTCGTTGTCAACCCGGGCTCCTTTCGTTGTCAACCCGGGCTCCTTTCGTTGTCAACCCGGGCTTGACCCGGGTTCTCTCTTGCCATAGAAGTCTGCTCGGGGCCGAAATGACAGCCACAACCTAATCAATCTCTATCTTAATATCCACACCCGGTTCCCACGGTTTGGGGCTGTTCACCACAGGGTTCAAAACCTTGCGAACAGGATTCAGGTCAGTCGTTTTTACATACAACTTTACCCAATGCACATTCTGCACCATGGAGATAAACGCGTCCACGGGTCCAAGCACCAGCAGGGACTTTTCAGCCCGAAGCATCTGTTCCAAGCGGTTTACCGCCAAACGAAGCAGGCCCTCGTCCCGGCTTCCGCAACTGATTTCCACCAGTTTGCAAAAAGGCGGATAGAGCGCGTCGCGACGCCCCTGAAGTTCCTGTTCGGCAAAGCCCTCGAAGTCATGACGTATGGCAAACTGCATCACAGGCTCCGCAGGTTTTAACGTCTGGATGAACACCTGGCCCGGCTTGCATTCGCTCCCCTCTGCAGAGGCGGCACGGCCCGCACGGCCAGCAGTCTGGCTCAGCAACTGGTACATCTTCTCGGAGGATCGAAAATCCGGAATGCCCAGGCCCGAATCCGCCCCCACCACGCCCACCAGGCGCACCCCCGGGAAATCGTGGCCCTTGGCCACCATCTGCGTACCCAGCAGAACATTGTATTCACGATTGCGGAACGCTTCCAGGATCTTTTCGGAAGCCCCCACATTTTGCGTGGTGTCCCGATCCATGCGAACAACCTTTGCTCCGCCCACCCATTCCAAAATTTCATCTTCCAGCATTTCGATGGCACCGCCCACGAACTCGTAGGTATCGGCCCCGCAACTCTGGCAGGGGGAATTTACCGGATAAAGCCTTCCGCAGTAATGGCACATCAATGAACCGTACTGCTTGTGGTAAACCAAGGGCACATGGCAGGCTTTACAATACAGGGTCTCGCCGCACGCCGAACAAACGCGCACCTTGGAATAGCCGCGGCGGTTCATGAGCACAATGGCCTGGCTCCCTTCGGCAATGCAATCCGACAACGCCTCCCTAAGTTGGGGCGAAAGCAAAATACCTTTCTGCTGACGCACCCTGCCCATGTCCACCACGTTCACCGTAGGCAAGGGAGCGTGGGTCGCCCGTTCCTTAAGGTGCAAAACCTTCAGGTGCCCCGCGGCGGCGTTGTTGTAAGTTTCAAGGCAGGGAGTGGCACTGCCAAGGACAACCAAAGCACCATGCTTGTGGGCCAAATGGAAAGCCAGTTCACGGGTGTGGTATCGCGGAGCAGGATCCTGTTGCTTAAAGGACGAATCGTGTTCCTCATCCAAAATCACAAGGTCAAAATCAAAGGGGGCCAAAATGGCACTTCGGGTACCCAGCACAATCCTCGCCTCGCCATTCATAATGGAAACGTATCCGTCGCGTTTCTTGGGGGCGGAAAGTGCCGAATGCAAAATCACAATCGGTTCCTGCAAAAAAGATTCAAAGCGTTGCGCTGTCTGGGGAGTCAATCCGATTTCCGGTACAAGAATCAGGACCTTTTTGCCCTGCTGCAAAGCCACGTAGGCTAATTCCTGATAAACTCTCGTCTTGCCAGACCCTGTGACACCGTGAAGCAAGGTACCTCTGAAACCACTGCCATTCAAATCCCCGACCAGGCTCTGCAGTGCGTTACTTTGTTCCAAAGTCAAGGGCGGCAAGTCCGGTTTCTTGTTTGCCGTAGAACGTTCTTTTTTTTGACCCTCTGATTTATCAAAGGCATAGGCATCCAGAATCTTTTCAAAGTCGGAGGGCCAAAAAGCGAACAGCGATTTCATGGGCGAACAGATATAGTACCTGGACACCCACTCCAGATTTTCCATATAACGTTCGCTAAAACTGTACCCCGATTGATGAGGGTAAGCAAGGCGTACATCAAAATGTGGCCGGTCCTGATGAACACATGCAACCACAGCTAGGGCAGGCTTTTTTCTCGTCGCCAACTGAACCCAGACCAGGTCGCCGCGTTTTAAAACCGTTCCTTCCGGAATGCCGTAGGTATAGACCGCCGGAGCCAGAGGGATATACACCATGCAAAAACCGTTCAACAGTGAGGACTTGACCTTGAGACTCACCTCTTCGGGGGGTTCTATTTTGGGAATTCGCTTTGCCACGGACCTAAAGATAGTTAAACACGCCAAAAAGCCCTAATTTTTAGGAAACTTTTTCAACAAAAAAGTTTTTTTATTTACATTATATCCATAAATCCGCAAAACGGGTTTACTTTCTATTGGAGATACCTTATGAGCTTTTTTGATTTTGTGAAACCAAACTGGAAAAAGTCAGACCCTGCAGTCCGCGTTACCGCCGTCGAAAAGGAGTTGGACGATCAGGACATTATTGAAAGCCTGGCCAGCACGGATCCCGATGTAAATGTTCGAACCGCCGCTGTCAAGAAATTGACCATTGTGGAAGCCCTTCAGAAAATTTCCAAGTCTGACAGCAACGAAAACATCCGTCGTATTGCCGCCAACCGCTACCTGGATGAAGTTGTCAAGATTCTCAAAAACACGACCAGTCCCTCCGAAAAGGAATTGGCCATGATCGTTGAACTCAAGGATTCCCATTACGCCGAAGATTTGCTGAGATCTCCCATGACCAGCGAAACTGTCCGTGCAGAACTGGTCAAGCACTGCAACAAGTCCAGTATTCTCGCCGTGGTGGCAACCATCGACGCAAGCGAAAAGATTGCCCTCTCCGCCGCCGAAAAGGTGACCTCCGAAGCCTTGATGCAGGACCTGACTAAAAAATCCAGGCACAACTCCGTACGCAAGTTGATTGCCGATAAAATCCGTGCCAAGAAAGAAGCAGAAGACGGTGGCAAGAAAGCCGCACTGCTCCTGCAGAGCAAGCGCGAAGCGTTGATCGGCCAGGCCCACAGCCTTGCCGCAAGTAAGGACCCTCTGAACGTCAAGGCCCAGTTCGACGAATTGATGAAGGACGCAGCCGCCCTCGGCATGGGCGAAAAGCAGCCGGAACTCGACGAAATCTACCAGAGTTTCAACAAGTTCTGCGACGAAGTGAATGCCGAAAAGATTGCAGCGGCAAAGGCCGAAGCCGAGAGAGCCGCCATGGCACAGAAACTTGCCGACGACCTGCAGGTGCTGGAACAGTTGATTGCAGAAAACAAGATTGCAGAAAATGCGGAACAGGTGGATTCCATCGTCGCCACATTGAAGGCTGGAAACCTCTCCCAGACCGACCTGGTCAAGCGTTTCAACAACGCCTACCTCAAGGTTCTTGAAGTGCGCAAGCCGGTGGTGGTAGACGCCCCCGAATCCGAGGCCGCAAGCGATTCTCTCCGTGCAGAATTGCTGGAACGTCTCAAGGCCCTTTCTGAAAGCGACATCAGCGAAACCTCCGGCAAGGTTCTGCACGCCCTGGTTCGTGAATGGGAAAAGCTCCCGCTGCTAGAAGGCGAAGACCCCGCCCTCCAGTCCTACAACGCGCTGCGCAACAAGCTATCCGAAAAAATCAATGCATTCAACGAGAGTGCCCAGAAACTCGTAGAAGAGAACTCCGTAAAACTCAGGGCCATCATCGAAAAGGTAAAGGCCCTGGACGAAAACGAAGACTTTGCCGAAATCAACAAGAAGGTCCGCGATCTCTACGCCCAGTGGAAGGAAATCGTCGGCGATCAGAAGTTCAAGTACCACGACCTGTGGCAGGAATACAAGATCGCCACAGCCCGCTTCCAGGAAATGCAGCAGTGGGAAAACTGGCACAACGAAAAGGACCGCGACGACTTGCTGACCGAAATGGAAGCCCTTACCAAGGAAGAACCCAGCCGCGCCGTAATGACCAAGCTCCGCGAGATTTCCAACCGCTGGAAAGAAATTGGTCGCGTGTCAGCAGACAAGTACCAGGCCATGCAGGAACGTTTCCAGACAAACTACGAAAAGATCAAGGAAAACTGCGCTTCCTTCATCGAAGAGATGAATGCAGAACGCCTCAAGAACCTGGCCGACAAGGAAGCCCTTTGCCAAAAGATCGAAGAACTGGTGGGAAACGCCGAAATCTTCTGGAAGGACAAGTTCAAGACCATGCAGGAGTTCCAGGATTCCTGGAAGAACATCGGCATGGTGCCCAAGGAAAACGTGGCGGCCCTGACCGAACGTTTCAAGGCGGCAGTCAATTCCTTCTACGCACAGCACAAGGAAAACGTCAAGCAAGAAGACGAATCCCGAGAAGCCAACTACGAAAAGAAGGAAGCACTCTGCGCAGAAGCCGAGGCACTTATCGAATCGACCGACTGGAACGCCACCTCCAACAAGCTCAAGCAGCTCCAGGATGCATGGAAGGCCACCGGCCCCGTACCCAAGAGCAAGTCCGACGAAATCTGGAATCGATTCCGCAGTGCCTGCGACCGTTTCTTCGAAAAGAAACGTTCCCATTTCGAAGAACTGGATGCCGGCAAGCAGAAAAACCTTGAGGCAAAGATTGCCCTTTGCGAAAAACTGGAAGCAGCCGAAGGCACAACGACACTCGAAGAACTCAAGGCCGCCGAAGCAGAATTCAAGGTCCTGGGCATGGTGCCCAAGGAATCCATCGAAAGCATCAGCGAACGCTACAACGCCATTCACAACAGGATCATCGTCAATTTGGCCCAGTCCGATGCAACCTTGGCAGCCGCATTGGACGATGTCAAGGCTAAAAAACTTGAAATGATCGAGAAGGTGCGCCAGTTCTGCGAATCCGCCGGTTCCAACCAGATGGCAGACGCTGTTCGCGAAATTCAGAAGGAATGGCGTGAAATCGGTTCCTGCGGTGCAGAAGATGCAGAACTCTACAAGAGTTTCCGCGAAGCCTGCGACGATTTCTTTACCCGTCGTCGCGACCAGTTGGACATTCAGGAACAGGCCCGCCAAAACAACCTGCAAAAGAAGCTGTTGCTTTGCGAACAGGCCGAAGACCTCCTCACCGACCTGAGCGAATCTACCGTAGGAGCCTCCATGAACAAGGTCAAGCACCTCCGCCGCCTCTGGAAGGAAGTGGGAGCCGTTCCTCGTGAGCATTCCGAAAAGACATGGAACCGCTTCAACAGCGCCTGCGACAAGGTTTTCGCCTTCGGCCGCAAGGACGAGCCAAAGCCCGAACAGGCCTCTGCGGAAACGCCCGCTGCACAGTAGGCTGCATCAAGCAGGATTAAAAATCCAGGACAGTCCCCCGGGACTGTCTTTTTTTTTGCGAAAGTCCTCCCGAACACCACCAGCTGTCATCCCGGGCTTGACCCGGGACCTCCGTCCCTCATTGTCATCCCGGGCTTGACCCG
>JABUUR010000164.1 GCA_021443065.1 Fibrobacter sp. | reverse complement strand
GGCGCGGAGGCCGGGATGACAGTGCGGGAGGAGGTCCCGGCGCGGAGGCCGGGATGACAATGCTAAAAGCCCCGAGATGACGGTCTCGAGGCAGAAAGGGGGGATAAGGCAAAGCAACAGAGTATTCCCAACAAGGTTGCAAGGCCAAAAGTCGCCACAGGAGTAAAACCACTAAAGGAGAGACTGCCAAAGGAAATCACCGTGGTTGTGGCAGACAGCATTACGGCAAGGGTCGTGGTCAAGTTCTTGCGACCACCTTCGTTAAAGAACAAGGCGTAGTCGATGCCGATTCCAAGAGTGAGGATAACGCCCACGATGGCAAAGAAGTTAAAGGGAATGCCGGCATAGCCGAATACAGAGGAGAGGAACAAGCAGGCAACGACAGGGGCGCGAATGATTTTTACTGCAGTCCGGATTCCATAGACAATTACAAGAATCACGAACACCACAACATAGGCAAAGGCCACCAGCCAAAGAGAAACACGTGAAAGTTTTGTAAGGGAATCGTTGATGTTTCCCATCTTGTTCACTGCAAAGACATGTTCAAGATCTTCGGCAATAGAGGCGATATCAAAATCCCTCGAGACATGGAGGGGCAGAACCGCACTATAGAACTTGCCGTTCACCTCGCCAATCCAAAGCATATCCAACAGTGACTTGAACGAGGGTGGAACATCGCTACCTAAGTTCAAATAGCGGGGGGAGGCGTTCAACGAATTTCTAAAAGCGGAATCATCGGTAACGCCTATGCTTTCAAGGTACGACAAAAGGACATTGCCGGAATCCTTTGAAAGAGTAAACAATTCGCAGAAATTTTCGTAGGTATTTTTCTGTATTTTTTGCGATGGAATCAGGGTACTTGTGGCCAGGTAATTCTTGAGAAGTGAATTTTCCTTGGCCGCATCAAGTTTTTTAAGCAGATCTTCTTCGGACTGCAAAACAGATTCCGCATCGTCACCTTCTACGATAAAGTAGTTTGCAGAAATTCCCAGGTCGTTTAGTCTTGCGCTAAGGACTTCGGAGGCCTTCAGCTCGTCGCTCATGGTGTACATGGTTCGCATGTCCGTCCGCACGTCCAGCATGCAAAGCCCCGGCACAAGGGCAAGCAAAAGGCACACAGCCACTAGAAGCGAGTATTTTCTTCGCACCCCCTGCAGAGTCGAATTCTCGGAAGAAAATTTCGGTTCATAAAGGCCGATAAATTTGCGAGGAATAAAGGTAGGCAGCACCATCGCCTTTTTGTTCTGGGGCAGGCAAGGGAACAAGAGAAGTATGGTTGCAAAGGAACTTGCAAGGCCCGCCATGGAAAAAACCGCCATTTGCCTAAGCAACGGGAAATCTGCGAAGGTCAAGGCGATGTAACTCAGTTCCGTGGTCATAAATCCAAGGAGCAGGCCCTTTAGAATATGACGGCGAACCTCGAAACCGGAACCGCCGTTTTTCCAATGGGTAAAGAAATGGATGGCATAGTCGATGCTCACGCCTATGACGCTAGTGCCAAACACGAAGGTAAAGATATGGATGGACCCAAAAAGAATCCAGGTGGTAGAAAGTGCCGCGGCGCAGGCAATGCCGATAGAGCCTACCGTAAAAAGGATCGGCAGCGGAGAGCGATAAACATATAGCAGCAAAATCAAAATAAGCACAATGGAAATCCCGGAGATCCATGCGATTTCGCCTTGCGCATTCCTGGAACTTTCGAAACTATGGAAGGGCACTCCGGACTTCGCGATTTTCAATCCCGGATTTGAAGCCTTCAACGAATCGAGAGTTTGATACAGGCGGTCAAGGACATGGCCATCGTTTGCCATTGCGGAGGTGCTGTTGGAAATCACGGCACTCCACATGACGTAAGTGATGCAAGAATCGGAGGCGGCAAGAACCCCGTCACGTAGAGAGAATTTTCCGCCCATCAAGGGGGATTCCAGCGTGAAGTAATCAAAACTTTGTTCCCCCAGCAAAAGAGGGTCTTGAGGAAGATTGCCCAAGTCGGCAAGACTGAAGGCTCCGTATATTTTTTGAGCAGCGGCATTTGCCAGGCTGGGTAAATCCTGATTTTTCAAGGCATCCCGCACAAAGGGGCTCTGCAGCACGTAGCGGTTTTCAAAAAGGAAATCCCGCATTTGCTTCACGGCACCTGCGTCTACATGGAGGCGAGTTTCCTCGAAAGATGAATCCTGCGAAAATATGCTTTCCAGACTTTCCGCCGCATTCCTTGCCACCTCAAAATTCTCGTGTCCCAGCAACACCGAGATATTGCGCATGGAGCGAGCGCTCAAGGCTTTTTCGGCTTCGCTCACATTCTTGCACTCGCTGGAGTCCGGCAGAATGGAATACAAATCCGTTTCCACATTCCAAGGGCATAGGAAAGCCGCAATAAAAAGGATGGCGTGCAGGACCATCCAAATTCCAATGCAGAAGGGCGTACGCCTAGTGGCTGTGGTTAGAGAATTCATAAACGGTGGTATTGCCTTCTGCGTCGATCAAAGTCACCTTGTCGAATTCTTGGGAAACCTCAAGCACCATATTAACGACAACGGAACGCACGGTGGCTTCAAGAGGTGCAAGGTTTACAACATAGGAATTACCTGACTTTTTAAAAGAAACTATGAAATTCTTTTCAAGTTCAATGACATCGCCCGAAAATACTGCCTGGATGGTCCTGGAAAATTCAGCAAAGACCGCATTGTCCTTGGCGGCCATTTCCGTTTTCTTTCCGTTGGCAGATTCCTGAACCATCTTTTCGCCAGATATTGTCAACCTGCTGGGGAATGGTTTTTCCACATTCCACAGGATGCCCTGGCCGTTAGTGATGGTAAACGTTCCCGTGGAGACGAAATCCCGATTCAACTTTTTGATGGTCTTGACCTGTTTGAAGTTACCCGATGTCACCTTGTGGGCGGTTACGGCGGACATGGCGCTAACCAAGTCCGACTTTGAACCTGCGGCGGGAGCGGCATAACCTGCAATGGCAAAGCAAGTGACGGCAAGCAAAACGATTTTACGGAAATTTTCAAGCATTTTCCCGGGCCTCGCATTCACGGACTTTTTCGATAAAGCAAAGGGGGCTGCCTACCTGGGATTCCCTGGTCTTGATATCTACGGCCATCTGGGTGCTTTCGGCCCTGGTCAGCACCTTGCCTGTTTCTGCATCGGTAAACTTGTAAGAAAGTTTCAGGCAGATTTCGTATTCCTGCAGGGTCACTTCGCAACGAACCTTCTGCAAAAAAATCATGGGGCGCAGATACTTGACGTGGATATCCACCACGGGCCACACGTATCCGGAGCGAGTCATTTCGTTGTAGTCGTAGCCGATCTTTCGAAGGAGGGCGCAACGTGCCACTTCCATATACTTCACGTAGTTTCCGTGCCAGGCGACCTGCATGGAGTCCACGTCATAAAATTCCACCTGAAATTCGATACTTTCCTTAATCATACGCTTGACCACACGATCGGCTACGGTTTATCCCAAAAATTAAAAAAATTATACCACTGGTAAGGATGCCTTAGGCAATGCTTTTCAAGCAAGTTCACATATTCCTGCAACAGCATCTTGATTTTGACGGGGCGTTCCTTGCGAGGGCCCCCAAGTTCCGTACGGGCCCGCACCACATGCATTTCGTAGGGAGACCGTATGTCGAAATCGTTTTTGCGAATTGCAAAAACGAAATAGACGGGAGCGTTCAACACCCCGGCCAGGGTGAAGGATCCTTCCGGAAAATTCGCAGTTTCGCCCAGGAATTCCGTTTCCACGTTCCTGTTCCTGGAATGGGCGGAGGTCCTGTCGCCGGCAATGACCACCAAATTACCCTCGGCAATCCTCTCCTTCATCCATACGGCGGAATCTACACCGATGGAGTTCGCATCTACCACCTGGTTCATTAGATCGGGGTTCAGTTCCCGCAGCAGGGCGTTGAATTTTGATGTTCCCGAAAAATCCACTACGGGAAAAACCTTGAAATCATTTTTCGTGTGCCTTTCGCCATATCCCGTCAGGGAGCGCAACATTTCCATGTTCCCCAGGTGGGAACAGAGCAAGAAGGCGCCCTCCCCCTTTTCCAACTGATGCACGAGAGTTTCCAGATCGTCGCCCTGAGTTTCCAGTTGGTTCAACTTTATGGAACCTTGAAAGCCAAGAATCTTTTCCATCATGGAAAGGGCGAAGGCGAAGACATGCTTGTAAGGTCCCCAGAAAGTAGGCTTTACCCCTTTAACCTGGGCCACATGTTTCAAGTAATTCCGGGAACGTTTGCGAACGGGGGATGCCCCCAGGTAAAAAAAGAAACAGACGACCGCAGTACAAGATTCCACAAGGAACAAGGGCAAATGGCGGACAATCCACAGCATAAACCGGAACTGCCATTGTCCGCGGCCAACTTCTTGAACTTCTGACCAATGTTCCTGTTGCATCGAGGCCCTATTTGCGTTTCAGCTTTCTAAACAAAAGAACCGGCAATCGCAATATCATGCCCAGGCACAACTTGGTATGGGTGGCAGAAATTGCGATATTGTCGTGGACCGCCCTGAAATTGGATACGCCGTCCTGGGGGTAGGTCACATGGATGGGGTAAAAATTCATTTTGATGCCGGCCCAGGAAATACGGACCATGATTTCGATGTCGAAACCCATGCGCAGGTTGGTAATCCTTTTTGCAATGGGAAGGACGGTATCCAAGGGGTAGACCCGGCAGCCGCACATGGTATCGGGAATGCTCATGGACAAGGTCTCGACGCAAACCCAGAAATTGGTAATCTTGCGGCCCTGTTCACGGGATTTGGGCACCGTAGCATCGTATTGCGGATAGGCGGAAATCACGCTGCAAGGGTGCTTTTTTGATGCCTTCACAAAAAAAGGAATGGCATTCAGGTCGTGCTGCCCATCGGCATCGATCTGAAAGGCGTGGGTGTAACCCAAACGGGCGGCCTCGATCAATCCGGAGATTACGGCACCACCCTTCCCCTTGTTCACAGTGTGGGTAACCAAAAAAGTTTCTGGAATTTCATTCGCGATGGATTCAAGAATGGCGTGGCCTTCGGGAGAATTTCCGTCGTCCACCAGCACAACGGCAAGGCCTTCGTTGTGCAACGCCAGGGCAACTTGGCGAGATGCAGCCTCGTGACGGTAGACGGGGATGACGGCACAGAATTTCTGATTTTCCTTGGGGGGTTCTTTCACAGGAGCACCTACTTTTTCATGAGGATGGAGCCGGACGAAAGAGCCTTGGTGCCGAGTTCGTCGGTAAAGCCGAAGGACAGTTTACCCTTTTCCTCGTCGTAATTCATTTGAAGGTTCACAGGAACATCGGGGAAAATGGGGTTCGTGAACTTGGTACGGTTTATCTTGACGATTTCACGAGGGGCATTCAAGAAGGTACGGGCAAGCAAAAGAACCATGTCCACCTGGGCCACGGCGGGCAGCAACTTGAACTCCGGGAAATGGCCGTCGTAAAAGTCGCTTGTGGCCGGAAACAACAGCTTGGCGGCAAAGGAGCTTACGTCCCTGTGCAATTTCAGAATCTTGAAATTTTGGCTTTCGGCCAGGCTGAAAAGGTCTTGAATATCCCTCATCCTGATTTTACCCATAAGGTCCTGGGGAAGTTCCTCCAGGTAGCGCCATTTTTTGGGAGTCACCGTACTTTCCAGGTACTGGCTCAGGAAATTCCTGAAGAACTCGTTGATTTTAAGTTTTGCGCATCCGGCGAACTTTTCACGTCCGAGTTCGTTGAGCACAAGTGCCGCAGCCAGGTATTGGCGCTTGCCCGCCATGGGCACCACACGGACATCGTGTACCAGGCCCGTAGACTTTAGGCGCATTTCCACCTCGGGCAAGGAAATTCGTTTTTCCTCGATTTTAACGATGGAGTCTGCACGACCCTTCAACACAAAACAGCCATCGTCGAAAAACTCCACAAGGTCGCCCGAGGTAAAGCCCTCGGGTTCCAATACGGCGCTGGACTTGATGTTCAGGCAACCGTTTTCGGAAACGCTCAACGAGCAATATTCGAAAGGAGCCCAGGGGGCGCCGGAGCCGCTTACCCTGTGAGCGATGATTCCGGTTTCTGTACTGCCGTATATTTCCGTAGTCCAGTTTCGGGTGAGCTCATGAACCTTCTGGGCAACATCCTCGGGCAAAACGCCCCCCGCCGAAAGAAACATGGGGGTGGCCTCGAACTCCACAGGCGAACTCAGATCCACCACCATACGCTTAAGGAACGCGGGGCTGGAAACGATTACCGCCTTTTTGCCGGTAATGCCCAACAATTCCGTGGGAAAATCGAAACGACGCCTACGGAAAGGAATGCCTGCGGCCAACGGGAAAAGCACTGCGAAAGGAAGCCCGAACATGTGGTGGTGATTTACGGTGCTGTAGATTTCACGGTCCATCCAATCGTTACCGAATACCTTGACCTGCTGCCGCACCTCATTTTCCAACTGGGAGAACATCTTGAAAACGGCCTTGGGCCTTCCTGTGGTTCCGGAGGTGTACACCACCATTTCCGCCGTCTGCAGGTCGAACTTGCCAAAGCGGATTTCGTCTGTTTCAAGTTTCAGCAGGTCCTGGATCAAGGTGGCGCCGCCGGGTGCAAAAGGTTCGTCGGTAATGAAACCGCATTTTTCCTTTTGGATTTCCTTGATGAAGGCGTCTTGACGGTTGGCGGTGACAAGGGCCTTGCGACCGCTCTGGAGTACCGCCACCAGGGAGACTAAAAAGAAATAGACGTCGTCACAATGAAGTATCCAGGGGATGTTCTCCCGGGATTCCAGAAAAATGCGTACCTTGGAGACATCGCCCACAAAATCTTTCCAGGTCTTGGCGGAGGAATCGTCAAAGCAGAACCTCGCACCGTCGGGGCGGGAGTCCTTTTCCAATTCGCTTACAGGAACGTATGAATTCAACTTGCCTTGCATCACCTTTCGAACCACAAATTCTACAGCAAAAAACAATCCGATTAAAATGTAGGAAATCAACCCGTTGTACAAGGACCAGAGCCGGTCGGAACCTGCGAATACGGTGACTGCGGCGATGCCTGCGTTGCATACAAAGAAAATGCACCAGGCCAAGGTCACCTTGTCGCAGTATTTTTCCACGTAATTGCGGCTGGGCGAATCCTTGATGGTCTTGTCCCCCAGATTGGCCATGCGAAAGATGAAACTGGGTTTCTTTAAGAGGGTAAATCCAAAGAACAAGAGCAGGCTCAAGTTCACAAGCACCGGATAGAACTTGATAAAAAGCAGGCTATCGGCAAAGAACGCCACCGCCCCGCAAAGAACCATCAGTAACACAAGAATCCCGTTCTTCGCCTTGCCCCCATCGTCTTTTTTAGAACGTGTAAAGTTCAGGAACTGGTAAAAGGCAAGGGCCAATAGCAGAATGCTCAAACGTCTGGGGGACAGCCCCCAGAAAGTAAGACCGCAATAGACTAGAACGGGGTAAAGTACGCTAAGCGCGGTAAAGACAATCTTTCCCGCCATAGGGCTTTACTTGGCTTCGGATTCCTGAATGAGGTTGTAGATGGCGTCTACCACGTCCTGCATGGTGCGCACCGTCTTGAAAACCTCGGGATCGATGTTGCGAGGAAGAATGGACTTCAGTTTGACAATCAGGTCTACGGCATCGATGCTGTCCAGTTCCAGATCTTCGTAAAGGCGGGCTTCGAGGGTGATTTTAGATTCGTCCAACTCAAAGTCCTCCACCAGGGCGGACTTCATTCTTTCAAAAATTTGCTGTTTATCCATGGTAATACCCGATAGCCCGAATTACTTTTGATTTGCAGAAATGTAAGCAGACAAGGCGTTTACAGAGCCGAAGTGCTTTTTGGTTTCGTCGTTTGCCACGGCAAAGGAAACGCCGAAGGCATCCTTGATGGCTATGCCCAGTTCCAGGGCATCGATGGAGTCGAGGCCCAGGCCTTCGCCCTTTTCATTCACGCCAAAAATAGGAGCATCGTCGACAATGTCTGCAGGAGTAACGTCTTCTAATTCCAAGGACTTGATCAAAAGTTCCTTAATTTTATTATTCATTTCGGACATATAGTTTCTAACCTTTTTCAAGAAAAATAGCAAAAATCGGGCATTTTGTAAAGTTCAACCCAATTTCCGATAATAAGACAGACGTAAAAAACTATATTTGCGAAAAAAAAATTAAACCAGAGCATTACCAGAGTCCCTTATGTTCGACTTTTATGTAAACGACAACATTTCTGCCATCGATGCCAAGTTCGAGGCCCAGAAAATCGCTTTCGCCCCCCTCAGTTTCCAGGCGGCACGTGCCCTCAGGGACATGGGGATTCTCGAATTGATCAGCGATTCCCGCAAAAAGGGCATCACCGTTTCCGAGATTTCAAAGAAGTTGAACATTTCCTTGTACGGCGTGGGCGTTCTTACTGAAATGGGACTTGGCATGGGCGCTCTCAAGGTGCACCCCGATTCTTCGGAAGACGACCTGAGGCTTACCCTGGGCAAGGTGGGGTTCTTTCTTTTGAAGGACGAAATGACCCAGGTCAACATGGACTTTTCCCAGGACATCTGCTACCGCGGTGCAGAAAACCTCGAAGAATCCATCCGTGAGGGAAAGCCTGCGGGACTTCCCCACCTGGGACCGTGGAAGACGGTTTACCAGGGGCTGTCTCAACTCACCGACCAGCAGAAAAAGAGTTGGTTCGGCTTTGACCACTTTTACTCCGACCTGGCGTTTCCCGAGGCATTGCCCATCGTCTTCGAAAAGCCAGTAGGCCGCCTGTTCGACATCGGCGGAAACACCGCCAAGTGGGCAATCGCCTGCTGCAAGTTCAACCCCCAGGTAAAGGTCTCCATCATCGACCTGCCGGGGCAAACCGCCATGGCCGAAAAGAATGCCGCGGCGGCCGGTTTCGCAGACCGCATCAATACCCTCCCCTGCAACGTCCTGGACGATGTAACGGCGTTCCCCCAGGGGGCCGACGCCGTCTGGATGAGCCAGTTTTTGGACTGTTTCTCGCTGGAAGAAATCACAAAGATCCTGACCAAGATCCACAAGGCCGCAAGCCCGGAAACCGACGTGTACGTCCTCGAACCGCTGTGGGACAAGCAGCGTTTCGAAGCCGCCGCCTATTCCTTGCAGGCGACCTCGCTGTACTTCACCTGTATAGCCAACGGCAACAGCAAGATGTACCGTTTCGAGGAACTGAAAAAAGCAATCGAAGTGGCAGGTTTCGAACTCAAGGAAGCCCACCACAGCGTAGGCATCAACAGTTACTCCCTGCTGCGTTTCCGCATCAAGTAATCTGGAGGAGGGGGTATGCAAAAAGTTTTCATACAGCGCTTCGCCTATTTCATTCCCACCGAGGCACAACCCAAGCCCGACGTGTCCTTCGTGCCCATGCTTACCCGCAGGAGGTTAAGCAACCTTTCGCGAATGGCGGTCTACGCAAGCCACAAGATTTCCAAAGACGACAGCGGAAACCCCCTGCCGCCTTGCAAAATCACCTTCGCCTCCCAGTACGGCGAAATCACCCAGCAGTTGAAGATTGCCGAAATCCTCATCGACACAGGCAAGGTTTCGCCATCCCATTTCAGTTCGTCGGTGTTCAACACCCCGGTGGCAAACGCCACCATCCTTGAAAAGAACACCGCAGGCTACTCCGCAATCTACGGTGGCAAGGAAGCCTTTCGCCACGGGCTTTCTGATTGCCTTGCCGCCATGGAAATAGAACCCGATTTAGACCGCAGTTTTATTTTCGCCGAAGAACTGATCCCGGAAACGTACGCCCCCATTGCCAAGGTCCCCTACCCCAACGTCGTCTGCGCCATGGCCCTGCGCCTTACCAAGGACGAGTCCAGGGCGGACAAACGCTACAAGGGATTCGACTTGAACTTGGCGCTTGCAAACCTCGGATTCTTGCAGGCGAACTTCAACACCGCCTCCGAAGAAGCACTGGCCTACATCAACTCCATTGTTTTGCAATGCTCGTAGAAAAGGCAAAGTACATCGTTCGCGTAACGTCAAAGGTCAGTTCCTTCGCCGTTTTCGGCATAGGCAGTTTCGTTCTCGGCACGGCGATTTTCCCCCTGCTCCACATTCTTTCCGGATTTTCGGCCAAGCGCTTTCGAAAAATGACCCGGTACTTCATTTCAAAGTCCTTCGTTGTTTTCGTCAAGTACATCGAAATCACCGGAAGCATGCGGCTTTCCGTAAAACACAGGGAAATTTTGAAAGGGGCAAAGTCCAAGGTCATCGTGGCGAACCACCCCTCCATCCTGGATGTGGTCATCTTGATTTCGCTGGTGCCCAACGCCGACTGCATCGTCAAAGGCGCCCTTATCGAAAACAAGTTCATTTCCACGATTATCCGCAACTTGTACATTCCCAATACGCTGCCTTTCGAAAAGCAGTTGGAAATGGCATCAGGGTCCATGGCCGAAGGGAACAACCTGATCATTTTCCCCGAAGGGACCCGCACGAGGCCCGGCGAACCCTGGGCGTTCAAGAAAGGCGCCGCCCGTTTTGCCATTCATTCCAAAAGCGACGTTATCCCCGTCTATTTCGGCGGGAACGAAAAAATCGGGCTGCGCAAACACGACAAGATGCTTTCGCACCACCCCACGGAGCGTCATTTCTACGATCTCGAGGTTTTACCCCAGATTTCCGTAGCCGAATATCTGGACATGCCTTCTTCCAAAAGTGCAATTTTATTGACCGACGCCATGAAAGTCGCCCTTGAACAGAAACATCTAAATAGTTAAATTAACAATATGAAAAAGATTGTTTTCTCTCTCGCCCTCTCCCTCGTGGCCATGCAGCTTACCTCCTGCGGAAACTACGCCCGTCAACAGACTCCCGAACAAATGAGCACACCCTTCATTTGCGAAGGCCTTCACGTAAAGCGAGCCCAGTGGGACTTTGTAGACGACTACGGCCTGAAAATCCATGTGGATGGTCGCTGCCATTCCGGCCAAAGGCACGGCCAGTTCAATTTTTTCTATAACAACAGGCAATTGGCAAAGACCAAGTTCGTCAACGACCGCGAAGTCAAGACCGCCTGCAAGGTCCAGGGAAGAGAAATTTCCACCAACCTTGAAAATTGCATGAACATGCACGCCAACGCTATCAAGGACACCAAATCTAAGTAGTCCGGGCATTTCAATTAAATATTGACATTCTCCAAAGGAAATCAAAATGGCTAATTCTTCGAACAAGGCGACAAAGACAGCAGCAAAGAAAGATTCTAAAAAAGGAACCCAGACCAACATGTGGACAGGGCGTTTCGCCAGCGGCATGGCGCAAAGCATGGTAGACCTCTCTTTCAGCCTGCACTTTGATGCGGAACTTATCGAAGAAGACATCGAAGGAAGCATGGGCCACGGCAAGGGCCTTGTGGAATCCGGCGTCTTGACCAAGGCGGAATACAAGAAGATTTGCGACGGACTCAAGACCATTCTGGACGACTACCACGCAGGCAAGAACCTGTGGCAGCCCTCCGACGAAGACATCCACATGGCTGTAGAACGAGTGCTTACCGAACGCATCGGGGCCCTAGGCAAGAAAATCCACACCGGACGCAGCCGCAACGACCAGGTCTGCACCGACTTTAAGCTATACATGCGTCACCGTGCCTCAGAAATCCGCGCCCTGGAAATCGAGCTGATGAAAGTTGTACTGGACCTGTCCAAGAAATACTTCGGAAAGCTTATGCCGGGCTACACCCACCTGCAGCAGGCGCAGCCCATCTACTTCAGCCATTACCTCATGAGCATGTTCTTTGCGGTAAGCCGCGACGTAAAGCGCCTGGACAA
>JABUUR010000459.1 GCA_021443065.1 Fibrobacter sp. | reverse complement strand
CCTAATTTTGCGAATTATGCCGATTTATGAATAAAAAATTTTTATTTTGGACAATAGTGCAAAGGACTAAATCCGCAAAAAAGCGTAATTCAGTCCTTCAGACACCTTCAGTGTGTTCAGCCAACCCTCAAACTCCCCTCAAAATAGCCGCCCCACCCCCACGGGCCTGCATCGTAGGCTATTTAAAGTCCGCCTTTCTTGCTGAAAATGGTGCTTCCATACACAGCGCCATCTTGCATCAGGCGCAGAATGTAGTTGCCCTTCCTTATGGCGGAAATATCCACGGCAAATTGAGATTCCCCGGACTTTAGCACCTGGGCGAGCAACAAGCGGCCGTCCATGGAGTATATCTTCAGGGTGGCGTTCCCCTGCAAAGGATGTCCCGCATCCAGCTGCAAGATGTTGGCGGTGGCGCGGGCACGGAACTTTGCAAACGCAGCGACTTCCCGACGAACCGTCATGCTGGAGTCCTTGTCTTCTACAACCTCAGGTTTTGGCTTGTTGCGAAGCAGACGCACGCCAAAGATGCCGCCCACCATTCCAGAACTAGCCTGGAACCTTACGGTAATGACCGACTTCCCCTTCACCATGTTGTCGGGAATAGGATACTTCACGTTGACGAATTCGTCCACCTTCCACTTGTCGGAAATGTTTTCGCTGGCAAGCTTTTCGCCGTCAATCATGATGTCGAAGGCCCGGGTGCAGCCTTCGTTACCCCAGTAACGCACCATCAGGTCCAGGGAATCTTCGCTGTTGGTTTCCAGCTCGTAGCTGATGAAACCGCCGTCGCCTCCGGAACACTGGCCTGCATCGCGGTAGAATTCTCCCTGATGGTTCCCTGTGGAGGAATTTTCATTTTTCATGCGGTGGTCCACTTCGGGCTGCTGCTCGCCGGGAGAAACCTTGTCCACGGTCTGAGCGTCAAGAGCCAAGGCTTCCTCCTGCTCCTTCTTCAACTTTTCAAGGATTGCAGGGTCCGTCAGCACCATCCAGTACATCATGTAGCGAGCGTCATGCACCTCATAGAAGGGTTCCAGCAAAAGGTTCGCATCCTTCTGGGCGGCGAACAAATAAGGGGCCTTGAAGTGCATGGGTTCACCTTTCACCGGGGTGACCTTCGAGGGAATGTCCGCCTTTTCGCTGGCGAGCATGGGGGCCCCGTCCAGAGACTGCAAGGCGCCTCCTGCAATATGGCTCCACCGGCCATCGTCAGCCACAAGTCCCGTAAGGCTTTCGGTGCCCGTCTTTGCGCTCAGCACGATGGGGCCGTGGAGCAGCGCCACGTAGTTGTCCACACCCCGCAAGTCCTCGGTATGGGTGTACATGGGGTACAGCACTTCAACCACGTCGCCGCCCTTCACCGTACCCGCCGAAACATAGCTGGAGGCGTCGGACTTGTTCACAACGGTATCGCCATTGACGACGACCTTGAAGGCCTCGGGCTTTACCCAGTAGGGGTGGCGAAACATCATCTTGAAACTGCCTGCACCGCTTATGGTGAACTTGGAACTTTCGCCCTTGGGGAAGGCGGTTTCCTGCTTGACCTTTACGCCCTTCTCGGTCCAGTTCAATTCCGAGGCCGCAAAAAGGTTCACATAGAGAGCCTCGTTCTCCTTGGTGTAAATGAACTGCGCATATTTGCCCGGGTTTTCCATGCCGGACCCGACACAGCACCACATACCCTCATTCACCTTGGAATACACGCGGTAATGGCGAGGCCTTGCCGGGGTAAAGTAGCAGTAACCGCCATGCTGCGGGTGTATTGTAGACAAAATATGGTTGAACAGGGCTCGCTCATAGAAATCCGCATACTTGGCGCTTGGGGTCATGTGGAAAAGACGTTCTGTCAACTTCAACATATTATAAGTGTTGCAGGATTCAGGTCCTTCGCGCTCTTCGATGTACTTGTTGTACTTGTCGTAATCCGGGAAATGCTCGGAAATGCTGTTGCCGCCGATGGCGATGCTTCGCTTGTTCACCACAATGTCCCAGAAGGTTTCGGCCCCTGCCTTGTAGGTCTTGTCGCCGCTCAGTTCCGCCACCCGGGCAAAGCCCACCACCTTGGGCACCTGGGTATTGGCGTGCCTGTTGGAGAGCTCGTCGTTGTTGGAGGCCATGGCATTCAAGAGCCACTTGTGGGACCATTTCTTTGCGGCATCCAGGTACTTGGAATCCTTGGTCATTTCGTAGGCATCGGCGTACACTTCGTTCATGCCGCCGTATTCCGTGCCCATCATGGATTCCATCTTGGAATCGTCGAGGCCGTCGGTGATGGTAATGCCCCAGTCGCAAAGGGCGAGGAACATGGTTTTCGCCTTGCCCAGTTCGCCGTACAACCAGGCGTCACGCAGCCCCGCGTATGTCTTGTGGATGTTGTACCAGGGCACCCAATAGCCGTTCTGTGCACCGGCGTCACCATTCTTGAATTTCAGCCACATGGACTTTCCGTTGGGCACGCCGCTGATGTACCCCACGAAATTCGCATCCTTGGAATTCTGCTTCTGTATGATTTCCAGTTCGTCCAGCACATATTCCATGCGGGCCTTGATCTGGGCGTCGCCCGTTGCCGCATAGTGCATGGCCAGGGCGCTCAGGTAGTGCCCCAGAACGTGTCCGTCCAAGCCTGCCCAGTTGCTGAACTTGGTTGCCTTGGGCTGTAAACCAGCTTCTTCGTAGAACGGTGCGATAAGGCGGTCCGCATCGTAGGCCAGAAGGGTCTCGCCGTTCAACTCCTGGCGTTCCTGCAGGGGGCCGGCCAAAAGCTTGACCGCACTTAGCGGGAACATTTCAGGATACAGCTGATCCTGGGCGAAACCTGCGCTCACCGCCACACCAAGCGATAAAGCCACCCTGCGGAACTTGCCAAGAACAAGCCCGCCAAAATTTCTCTTGATAGAGATTCCAAACATATTTATCCCTCATGTTAGTTTCCTAAACACACACCTGGGGATTTTCCCACCTTAAAATTAACCCGACAAGAGAGGAAAAAAACTACCGCTTTTTCATTTTGCTTTGAAAAATTGTCAATGGAGAATTACTGGACCACCATCAAAATCATGTGAAGGTAAGGGCACCTCTAAAAATCGCCTTGGGTTGCTGTGTTCAAGAACCAAGCAATAGCAGGAACGAAAAGCTTACAAATCTTGGATGCGGCCAAGCTTGTCCGCCACGGCGGGCTTTCTTGACATAGGTGAGGCCAAGCATTTGCAACTTGTTGAACTAGCTCGAAGTGTTTTTGAACAAATCATAAAAATGACTTTTTAGAGGTGACCTAAAGCTTTGTTTTCAGTAATCGTTTATCAATATTTTAACCGTCAGCAATTTGCATGTTTGCAAAAGCTGGCGCTGACTGCTCATGTATAAGCACCTTTTGCAACTGAATTTTACTGACGCACCAATAGGAGAAAGATCCCGGCTCGGAGGCCGGGATGACAGCGGGAGGAGGCCGGGATGACAGGGCGCCATGGACCCTATCCCCTATCGCAAGCTCCAGGGTCCAGGGCTAAAGGCCGCTCCAGGGTGACAGTGAATCAAGGGGGAGGGGCAAGCCTAGGAGAGGTCCCGGCTCGAAGGCCGGGATGACAGCGGGAGGAGGCTGGGATGACAGGGCGTTGCGTGAATTCCGGCGCAAGGCCGGGATGACAATGGGGGACGGAGATCCCGGGTCATGCCCGGGATGAAATTTAAGGGCGTTCGTTACTAATAATTTATTTCACGGCCATGGGGCCCACATTCAGGTAAATCGCCTGCAGTGCGCTGGCCACATAGGCCAAGGGGGCGTTCCAGTTAATGGCAACCTCATTGGTCGCGTAACTGCAGCGGTTGTCGATGTAGGCCAAGGCAGGCTTGTCGGCCGCGGCATAGTTTTCGCACTTCCAGGCTTCCTTGCCGTCCAGGTTGATGTCCTGCTTGCCCAGGTGGGGGCCGCCCACCAGCATGCCGGGCACAGGGTCGTCCACCCAGTCGCCCTCGCTGGGGCGGTGATGGGGGTTGCGCGCGGCGCGGTAGCCAAAGCCGGTCACGTAGGAGATTTCCATGGGGTTCTTGCCCAGCAGATAGTCAAGCACCTGCTGCGCGCCATCCACATAACTCTTGTCGCCCGTCAGGTAGAAAGCATGGAGAAGGACCATGCCGTTGTTGGCCATGGCGCTATTGGAACCCCAGTTCCAACTCCAGGGGAAGGCAGGCAGATGGTAGCCGCTGGTATCGCCTACGGCACGGAGGTTGTTGGCCTCGTCCATCACCACCTTCCTTGCGGCCTTGTTCAAGGCATCGCCATAGGTCGCCTTGTCCATGGCCACGCGGAATGCGGCAAGCATGTTCACGTTGCCCCACCAGGCTCCATCAGCTGTAAAGGAGTTCTTCTTCAAGTCCGCCAGGTAGCCCGATGCGGCCTTATCCTTTTGGCCAACCACAACCTTGGCACGGTAAAGCTCCGCGGCGGACCAGCGGAATTCGTCCTGGCCGTCTTCGGCATCGTGCATGTAATTTCCCGTCTGGACATCGTCGGGCTGCTTGTAGAACGCCTTGGGGTACTTTTTTGCCCAGGCGTACGCCTTTTCTGCGGCCTTGAGCATCTGGTCGGCGTAGGCGGCATCGAACTTGCGATAGACAACACTTGCCTGGGCCATGACCGCGGCAAAATCCAGGGAGGCGGTCACGTTCTTGATGATGGCGTAGCGTGGCGCACCGTCAAACTCCGGCATCACGGAACCGCCAAAGTTCAAGGTGGTCACCTTGTGGTAAACTCCGCCGTCCCCATCCTGCATGGTAAGCATCCAGTCCAGGTTGTACTTGACCTCTTCCAGGATCAAGGGCAGGCCCTTGATTTCATGGGGAATGTTCCAGCTCAAGGTATCCATGTAGGCCGGGAAATTTTCGTAAAGCTGCAGCAGGGTGAAAACGGTAATGCCGGAGTTCACCACATACTTGCCGTAGTCGCCGGCGTCGTACCAGCCCTTGGACGAATTGATTACCACGTTCTGGCCCGCCTTGGGGTGCTTTTTGCCCATGGCTTTCTCGTAACCCGCGGCAGTGCGGGCATCGGTACCGTACACGATGACCTTGTCGTCGGGGTGGCCCGCGGCGCGCACCCACTTGTCGCCATACCGGGCTTCGATCGGCATGCCGGCGCGCTGGTAGTAGAACCATTTCAGGGCACCCCGGGCAACACCTTCATAAACCTTGTCCCCGATGACAATGGGGTTTCCCAGGTAGCCGTCGCGATACAGGCGGTAGGTGCCCGGAGTCTTCACCGCCGAAAAATCATAGGTCTGGACTTCTTCACCGCTGTAATCCCAGTCGTAGACCAGAGGGGCATCCATCTTGAAGACTGTATTGCCGTTCAAGTCACGGATCTCGGCGGGATTGGCGTCGCTACCGGGAATCACGGCCAGTTTTTCGGAACCTGGGGTAAAGCCCAGCTGGTTGATCAAAAGGGGGCCGGCAAATGCACTGGCGAAGGCGCCGGCACCTAGGATAGTCAAAAAGGCGGTATTAAACTTTGTCATACCCAGAATATACTTATAAAAGGACAAATTCGACCCCTGCCAACCCGTTTTTATGTTTTCAAAAAGAACCAAAGTGTAGCAAATGTTAAAAAAAATCCCCGACGCCATTTTCATGGAATCGGGGACTTCGGCTGGTGGGCACAGCAATCTGCGCCTTTCCAGAATCACTAGCCTTTCTTAGAGCGGCGGCTGTTCTTGATCCATTCGGTCTTGTGGACTTCGGGGATATCGTCCAGCAACTTCAGGGTGTGAGGTTCCTGGGTGTTGTCCAGCACCTCGGCCGGGGTACCCTGGTTCACAATCTTGCCGTCGTGCATAATGAAGATACGGTCGGAAACGTAGTTTGCAAGGCCGATATCGTGAGTCACGAACACCACGGTCATCTTCAGTTCGTCTTTCAACTTGCGAAGATAATCCAGGATGTTTGCGCGAACGCAGGCGTCCACCATGGAGGTAGCCTCGTCTGCGATCAATACCTTGGGACGCAGGGCGAAGATACGGGCAAGGAGCATACGCTGCATCTGGCCACCGGAAAGTTCGAAGGGATACTTGCCTTCGATATCGGAGGGCTTCACGTTCACGGCCATCAGGCCTTCGTCCACACGGCGGCGGACTTCTTCCTTGGAGGGCTTTTCCTTCAGGATGTTCAGGGCGTCTTCCAGCTGGCTACGGATGGTAAAGAACTGGTTGAAGCAGCCGAACGGATCCTGGAACACGGACTGGACTTCGTTCCAATGTTCCTTGAGGTTCTTGATGGGCTTGTCGCGATAGAGGAACTGGCCGCGGGTCGGTTCGTAAAGACCCAGCATG
Source organism: Fibrobacter sp. (assembly GCA_021443065.1). GTDB lineage: Bacteria > Fibrobacterota > Fibrobacteria > Fibrobacterales > Fibrobacteraceae > Fibrobacter. The sequence continues at coordinate 5,485 of JABUUR010000459.1, read as the reverse complement.
ATCTTTGCGAGAACGGACTTGCCGCAACCGGAACCGCCCACGATGGAGATGAATTCTTCGTCGTAAATGTCGAAGGAAACATCCTTCACGGCAGTCTTTAAAGACTTGCCTGCACCAAAGTCCTTGCTGATACGCTTGGCAGAAAATACAACGGGCTTATTAGACAGCATAATCGCACCTCACTTGACGTCCGCCAACAATGCGGATTTCCTGAGTGTTCTTCTTGCAATCAGGGCAGGCCTTTTTGCAGCGGTCTGCAAAGCGGCAACCCACGATCTTGTTCTTGAGGCTAGGAGGAGCACCTTCGATGGCTTCCGGATGACGGGTGCGCTGGGACGCTTCGGTAGTGAGCATTGCTCCCATCAGGGCCTGGGTGTACGGATGGCGAGGATCTTTCACCACCTGTTCGGCGGTACCCATTTCCACGATTTCGCCGGCGTACATGATGGCGATGTTGTCGGCCACGTGGTACAGCAGGGGAAGTTCGTGGGTAATGAAAATCATGGTGCTGAAGATCTTCTTGTCCAGAAGGTCGAAGATCATGGAAATCACTTCCTTCTGGGTGGAAACGTCCAGGGCGGAGGTAGGTTCGTCGGCGATAACCATCTGCGGGTTGAGCAAGGTGGAAATACCGATCACGGAACGCTGGCGTTCGCCTGCGGTCAGCTGGATCGGGTAGGAATTCAGCACCCGCTGGGTGTCCATGCCGAACAAGTCGAAACGTTCGCTGAGGCGCTTGTAGATTTCTTCGGAGTCCAGTTTTTTGCCGGGCTGCTGGTGGGCGGCAATCACGTCGGCGGCGATGTCCTTGATCTTGCGCACCGGGTTCAGAGCGTTGAAGGCGCCCTGGGGAATCATGGAGACCTTCTGGGCCAGGACGTTTGCACGAACGTCTTCGATGGAGCGGTTCATGAGGGATTCCATCTCGCCCTTTTCATTGAGCACGCGAACGTCGCCATGTTCGGGGTACAGAGGAGGAATGCACATGCCCATAAGGCCGGACACGAGAGTGGACTTGCCGCAACCAGATTCACCTGCGATGCCGAGGATTTCGCCCTGCTTCATGGAGAAGGACACGTCGGTCACAGCGTGAGTCTTGTCGCCAAAACGACCCAAGTAATAGAGGCCGAGGTTTTCTACTTCAAATACATTTTCAGACATTTGTTACCTCTTACTTGCGCAGACGCGGGTTGAAGACACCTTCCATAGAAGTATTGATCAGGTAAAGTGCGAACACGGTCAAGGTAACCACCAGGGTAGCCGGCAGGAATGCAATCCAGATGGAGTCTGCAAGGGCGCCGTTGTCCTTGGCCTGGTTCAAGATGATGCCGAGAGACGTGGTATCTACGGGGCCAAGACCGATCATGGAGATGGAGGCTTCGGAAAGGATACCGGAGCAGACCTGCATGATGAACACCATGAACACGTAGGAAAGCAAGTACGGAAGCACATGCTTGATCACGATGGTCAAGGTGCTTGCACCGTTGATGCGGGCAAGGGAGATATGGTCACGGCTACGGAGAGAAGATGCCTGCGCACGAACGGCACGGGCAGACCAGCTCCAGGCGGTAAGGCCGATTACCACGCCGATAAGAGTCAAGGAACGGCCATCCTTAAAGGCGGAACTGATAAGAACGAGAATCACGAACTGGGGAATGACGATGAACAGGTTGGTGAACATGTTCAAGACTTCGTCGATCCAGCCGCCGCGGAAACCGCCGTACAGGCCGATAAGAACACCGAGGGTGGTAGCGATGATGCCGGCAAGGAAACCCACATAGAGGGAGTTGCCCAGGCCTTCGATCAGCAAGGAAACGTAGTCGCGGCCCAGGTGGTCGGTGCCCAGCAGGTGGGCGGAGCTGGAACCCGCATAGGGGCCGGCGAGAATGTCACGAGCATGGGTGTCTACGTTGTAGAACACAGGTCCAAGAATTGCAGTCAACAAGGTGAGCACAAAGATGGACAGACCGATGACGAACATCGGGGATTTAAGAAGGTTTCTAAAGAGTTTTCCCATGATTACTTACCTCCCATCTGGAGACCAGCCTTAACGCGCGGGTCGAAGATTGCGATCAACACGTCAACGGCGAAGTTTGCAATAAGTACGCAGGTAGAAATCATCAAGGTACAACCCTGGATGGTAGCGTAGTCCTGCTTGTTAATGGCATCGAGCATAGCCATGCCGAGGCCCGGGTAAGAGAAGATCATTTCGGTAATGAGGGCGCCGCCCACCATTGCACCCAGGGACTGGGCAAGACCGGTGAGCTGAGGCAGCATGGCGTTACGGAACACATAGCCAATGATCTTGCCTTCCTTGAGGCCCAGCCACTTGGCGTACTTCATGTAGTCGGTACCAAGTTCGTAGATGGACATGGAACGCATACCTGTCGCCTGGCCGGAAAGAAGAATGGGGAAACAAGAGAAGAACGGCAGAACATAGTAATAACCCACGCTCTTGAGGCAGGTCCAGGAGAAGGTGAATTCCTGGATATCGGGGCTCATGTTGCCCACGGCCGGGAACCAGCCAAGAGTGATGGAGAAGAGCGCCACCAGAAGCATGCCGAACACGAAGTAGGGCACGCCGTTCAGGAACATTGCGCAGGGGAAGAACACCTTGTCGAAGATGCCGCGCTTGTAGGCGGCAAAGGCGCCAAGGAGGTTACCGATGATCCAGCCCAGAAGAATGGTGGGGGCCTGGATAAGCAAGGTCCAGGGAAGGGCGTTCTTGATGATGGTGGTAACTTCGGTGTTGTTGGTATAGGACTTGCCGAGGTCGCCCTTGAACACGTTGCCGATGTAGGCGAAGAACTGGGAAATCGCAGAAGCGCGCTTGGGCTCGGGATTCATGACCACTTCGTCAACCTTGACGGTGTCCATGTGTTCTGTCTGGACCTGTTCCATGACAGGAACCATTTCGACCTTCGCGACCTTCTTCTTGGTCTTCTTGTCCTTTTCCATTACCGGCTTGCCCTTTGCGTCGAGCACCGGCTTTTCTTCGAACACGGGATTGCCTTCGGCGTCAACCTTCTGGCGTTCAATCATTTTCGGAGTGCCGTCTTCGTTAACGTCCTTGACGGTAACGAGAACCGGGGCGCCGTTGTCGTCCAACTTGGCGACCTTCTTGGTAACCATCTGGCCGTTTTCGTCTACCAGCGGTTCGTAAACAGCGTTGCCCTGATCGTCAAGTTCGGCCATGCCGAAGGAGATGAGGAGTTCGGCCTTCTTCAACTGGGCTTCAGTAGGAGAAAGGCCCTTGCCGGCCTGACCCATGATGATGTCCACCGGATCGCTGCCGCCGATACGGGGCAGCGCAAAGTTCAATGCCACTGCAAAAATGAAGGTCAGGAGATACCAGAACCCCTTCTGCAGGACATAGCGTAGCATAGGATATTGTTTAAGCATTTGTATTCCTTTTACCTTTATTTAGCAAGCTTCAAGTTCCAGAGAATCTTGGTACCCGATGCAACCCAGGGCAACTGGGCGGGGGCATAGGGATTTTCGGCGGTGGGCCAGTTGGTCCATACGCGGTCGCTGAATTCGTAGAACTGTTCGGGGAGGTAAACCAGCGGAATGGACGGCTGATCTTCCATGAAGATCTTGTTCAGTTCGCGGTAGGCCTTTGCAATTTCGGTAGAGTCCGTCATCAGAGGAATTGCAGACAAAAGCTTGTCCACTTCCGGGCGGTATTCGGGGGAACCCGGCTTGTTGTAGCGGCCGATGTTCACGCCGGCCCAGCCACCGAGGGCGGTCCAGTCACGAGAAGACATGATTTCGTTGAAGCGGCTCCAGGGGAGCGACGGGGTGACGTCGGCAACAGGCTTGTGCATGACAAGGTCGAAGTTGCCAAGGCCCATGGCAGGCCAGTAGGCGCCGCCGTCCACGAAGCCTTCGCGAATGTCGATACCGGCCTTGCGCATACCGTCAACGGCGATGGTCACCATGGCTTCCCAGTCGGTCCAACCGGCAGGAGAGGTGATGGAGAGGGTGGGAAGCTTTTCGCCCTTGGCGTTTTCCATGTGGTCCAGGGAGCCGTCGGAATTGAACACTGACTTGTAGCCGGCCTCGGTCAGCATCTGCTTGACGGTAGCAAGGCGTTCTGCGTCGTCGTTGATGGAGAGATTGACACCGTACTTGGGCAGGTCTTCGTCAACGATGTACTTGCCTTCCAGGTCGGTGGGCATGATGAGGCCCGCCTTGAGGGTGGAAGTATAGTTGGAGACAGCGAACTGGCGCAAGGCGTTGTAGTCGATCGCGGTAGCAAGGGCGCGACGGAAACGCTTGTCGTTCAAAGGTTCCTTGGTGGTGTTGATCACCAGCATGGGCATTGCACCCGGACGGAAATAAGGCGGCTCGTTCCACCAGGTGTGGACGCCTGCGGAAGCCTTGCGATTGATGCGAGGAATAAAGCTCTGGGAAGCGTCCAGGTTGCCTTCGCGCATGGCGATGGTATTGTGTTCGTTGTTCTTGTAAATCGGGTGAACAATGTACTTGGGAGCAGGGAGCTGTCCGTTATGGAGGGCTGCGTTGCCCCAGTAGTCGTCACGACGTTCGAGAACAATCTTGGTTTCGTTGGCAGAGCGCAGGCCGTAGGGTCCGGAGACCACCGGGTTCTGGTCCATGGGCAACTTCTTCACTTCGTCCAGTCCCTTTTCCTTGATCATGGGTTCGAAAATGTGAGAAGGAGCGATACGGGTTGCCTGGAGCAAGTCACGCACGGTAAGGGGATTGTTACGAGCCTTCTTGTTCACGATAAAGGAAAGACGTTCGGTAACCTGACCTTCCGGTCCGTTCTTCAGGGAGTCGATATGGATGGCGGAAATCTGTTCGGCGGAGTTGATGGAGCCGCGAAGGAACATGAAGGTCACGTCGGTAGAAGTCACCGGCTTGCCGTCGCTCCACTTTGCGGCGGGGTTCAGGTCCACAACGATGCTGTCGTTGTTGGAAAGTTCCTCGACCAAGTGCCCCAGGAGGTCTTCGATCTGACCGTTGAGGGAGTTGTAAGTGATGAGCGGTTCGTACATCAAGTTGAAGCGACCACCTACCGGCCAGGATGCCGCCCAGCTTTCTGCCAACGGGTTGAAGGAACCCGGTGCGGAATTCTGCTGGCCAGACAAGTAAAGCGTTTCCTGACGGGGCAGAGCACCACCAGCAAGGCTACCATCCGAAGATGCGTCGCCGCAACCGGACAGGAGAGCACCTGCAGCAGAAAGCGCAACGGCCGTTCTGGCAATTGATTTCAATCCAATCATTTGTGTCCTCGTTTATAGCTAATTCAAGCTTTTATGTGAAAAATTTCACACGTAATATAGATTTTAAAAAATAGTTTGTGTTTTTATTTGGGAATAAATACGTTTACAGAAAGGTTTATGTAAGTTTACTAAAATTTACATTACCAGTTTATCCACCATTAATGAACACAACTCTCGTAAAATCAACAGGTTACGTAATATTCGTTCAAGGTTTTTCCCAAGAGACCGGGAGTACA
>JABUUR010000139.1 GCA_021443065.1 Fibrobacter sp. | reverse complement strand
AACAAGCCCATGGCCGGCAACAGGTCCGGTTCTTCAGGCTTTGCTGGTTTCTTAACTTCTCTTGCCATATTTTTAACTCCAGTTAATTGTAATTACCTAAACAATTATGCCAAGGAGTTGATAATCTTGAGGCCCTTTTCTTCCATTTCCTGGATAAGGCGTTCAGAATTCATGTTGAGGATACCCACGATAACCAGCAGGGGCACTGCAGAGAGAAGTCCCAGGAGGGTGGTACCCATAGCGATAGCGATACCGTCAGACAAAGCCTTAGCACGTTCAGAAGCGGGTTTGTTAGCCACAGCATCGAATGTGAAGATCAGACCGTAAATGGTACCCATAAGTCCGAGCAAGGTAGAGATGGAAGCCATAACGGAGATGATAGAGACGTAACGAGTCAGACGGGGAGCTTCGGTAAGGAACACTGCGTCGCAAGCGGCAGACATGGTTTCGCGACCGCCGTTACGGGCGGCAACGATAGCGGCCATAACGCGAGCAATGGGGAGCTTGGTAGAGTTGGCGAGGTTGAGAGCCTGATCATACTGCTGAGAAGAGATGAGCTTACCGAAATCAGCGAGGAACTTTGCACGACCCTTAGAGCTCTTGAGCATGATGTATACGCAACGTTCGATGGAGAAACCAAGGCCGATCAGGAAGACGACCAGGATGATCCACATGAACTGCCAACCATCGGATTCAGGGCTGAAGGATTGAAGCATTTTAGACATTAGAGTACTCCTTTCATTGAGTGTTTTTTGGTTATTTTTGAATATCTTCGTTCATATTTATTTTTTTTTTGGCAAATATGGGGCTCCAAATCGGTAAAAATTGTTTTACAACGTTTCGTGAGCTCTTTTTTTGCGAAATAAAAGGGGGAACCCTATGAACAAGGTCCCCCGTAAATTTGTTTTTACCGCTAGTAAGCGCCGGCAGCGCCTTCCATACCCACGCCAGCAGGTACCGGAGCCGGTTCCAACTGCTTCTTAAGGTCTTCCAGTTCAGCCTTCAACTTGGCGTTGTCGGCCTTGCCTTCCTTGATGATGTCGCGGTAGGTAGCGATCTGTTCTTCCGGAGTCATCACTTCGGACTTGGCAATCTGTTCGATACGAGCCTTAGTCTTGAAGTAAACGGGGTCGGAGAACAAGGTGGACGGGTCGAACTTTTCGATCTTGATGCTCAGTGCTTCGTTGGCTTCGTCAACGGACTTGAGAAGTTCAAAGAGCTTTGCGGTCCACTGGTTTTCGATGCCGTAATATGCGGCAGCCTTGATACCGGTCTGGCAAACAGGGATTGCAGCCTGCTTGGCAGCGTCGGAACGAGTGTTCAGCTCTTCACGATAGGCTTCCAGGTCTTCATGAGCCATTTCGATAGCGTCTTCCTTGACGGCACCTTCGTATTCCACGTATTCCTTCACGATAGCGGCGGAATCGGGCAGCGGAGAATTGGCGAAGGCATCAGCGACTTCCATGAATACCGCGGCACTCTGGTAGTACATTTCGATATAGCCGTCTTCTGCTTCGATGACATCCTTGTTGTAGAAACCCTGGTCGCGAGCAAGGTCGATGTTCTTCTTGAAGATGGGTTGAGCCTGTTCATAGTAGCTGGGCAATTGCTGGACGTTACCGATACGTTCGGCGAAACGTTCTTCTTCCTTCTTGCCGTTCAGTTCCTGTTCACGAATCTTTTCCGCCATGGTCACGAAGAGCATGCCCATGCGGTTGGTTGCGCGGAAGGTCCACTTTTCAGAAGCGTAGGTTGCAGACTTGGAGTAGTGGCCCATGGCAGCCTGGAGGATTTTCACCAGCTGGTCAATGACCTTCTTCTTGTCCTTGTCCTTACCCTTGATTACAAGGGGGTTCATCTTGTTGTATTCGCGTTCACCCAGATAGTATGCTGCTTCTGCAGGGACTGCCGGGTCGGCATTCTTAATCTGAAGACCGAACTTGTCGTAGTTCTTGAGAGTTGCGTCGTAGTCGGCGATGGCCTTCTCTTCTTCCTTAAGTTCCATGTAGGCACGGGCGGCACCGATGTAGGCAGCGATCAACTTTTCCTTGTCTTCGTTGTACATCTTGATGAAGGTATGGTATTCCTTGGCGGCCAGGTCCCACTTCTTGGCGTTTGCGTATGCCATGGGGATGGAGAATGCAGCGTCGAGAGCATAGGTGCTCTTGGGATAGTCACGAACCAGGTCCTTGTTACAACGGATAGCCTCGTCAACCATCTTGGCTTCGTCATAGCTCAAGCATGCACTATAGAGGAAAGACGGAGTCTTTTCGTTCTTGGGGTAGCGCTTGTAGGCGATTTCGTAGGTGGTTGCAGCGGTCTTCTTATCCGGGATGGAGTCATACACCTGGGCAGCGAAACCGATAGCCTGGAAGGCCATGGAGTCCTGCGGGAAGTTGTTGGTGATGAACAAGAAGGTCTGGGCTGCTTCACGGTTGCGCTGTTCAAAGATCTTGGCATTGCCCTTGTTGTTCTCGGCTTCTTTCTTGTAGTCGGAGGCAGCACGGAGGATACCCTTGATGGTAAGGGGAGAAGATGCGTACTGCTTGGGCAACATCATGAACGTCTCGGCAGCCTTGACGTACTGCTTGGAGGTTTCGTAAGCGACAGCGGCTTCGAACACAGCCTTATCGGCAATGTCGATCTTCGGGTAACGCTTTACGAGAGCCAAGTAAGCGGCAGCACCCTTTTCGTTCTGACCGTTCTTGACGGACTGTTCGGCCATCTGGAACAGAACGTAGGCGATAGCCTTTTCGATTTCGGCAGCCATGGAGTCGTTTCTGGTAGCCTTCACATCGTGATACTGCTTATAGAGCCATTCAAATTCGGTAAGGGCTTCGTCCAGCTGGCTGGATTCCAACAGAGACTGTGCAAGCATACGGCTGATGAGCAAGATGTACTGGTGATTGGGGAATCTCTGCTTGAGGTCCTTCAACACGCCCACGGCAACCTTGAACTGCTTGGCTTCGTAATGAACGATGGCGGCGTTGTAGGCCAGTTCTGCGGCTTCCTTGTTGCCACCGAACTTTGCCATGTACTTCTTGACCTGTTCAAAGTAGGCCTTGGTCTGTTCGGACTTGTAAGCCTTGACAGCATCGTCGCCATACTTTTCCTTCTTGGCCTTTTCACGAGACTGGTCCATCATGAGCACAGCGTTGTAGCCGGCTTCTTCTTTCTTCAAGAGAGCCTCGGAACCCATGGGGCGGCGACCGTAACGGGTAGTATCGGTATCCACGATCCAGTTGAACATCTTTGCGGCGTTGGCATACTGTGCCATTTCCTGGTAAACGAGGGCCAAGTTGATATGGACCTTGTATTCATCCCAAGTGGGTTCCTTTGCATAGCGCTTCAGGAAAGCCTCGTAAGCCTTGATGGCTTCGGCATACTGCTTCTTACCGGCTTCCAGGTCACCTTCCTTGGTAAGCTTGGCTGCACGGGCGTGGTGGTACTGGGGAATATCCAGCATAGCACCGCGAATAGCAGTTTCTGCGTTCTTCACAGATTCAGGATACTTCTGGTTCTTCTTGAACCAGGAGGAATTGCGGTCGTAACGCTTCACCACAGTGTAGCGGTGGGCCTGGGCTTCTTCGAACTTCTGCTGCACGATCAAGATTTCGATCATGGCAATATCAGCCAAGGGAGCGTCGATATAGTCGGGGTTTATACCCATCAAGCGCTTGAAGGACTGGACGGCCTCCTCGTTACGGTCATGGTCCTTGTTCTTCATACCGATACGGTAGTAGACGGAGTCCTTAAAGGGAACCTTCTTATCCTTCAAGAATGCTTCAGCTTCGGCAACGCCACCGCCTTCCAAGTCGGAGAAGGATGCGGCCATGAAGTCCATAGCTTCTGCGCGCAAGTCAGCAGGATATTTACCCTTGTCGGCGCCGATGATATATTCGTAATACTTGACAGCTGCAGTTTCGTATTCTGCAATGTTGTAGTAAGATTCCGCCAAGTGGTACATGGCGAGAGCCGCTTCCTTACCGGTCAAGGTCTCGAAGCCGGTCACCTTCTTGTAGGCACCGATAGCGTCGCGGAACTTGCGGTTCATGAAGTGGTATTCTGCCATACGGAGCCAGGCCTTGGGAACAAGACCGTTGTCCGGGAAGTTCTTGACCAGGCGTTCGCGGAGTTTGAAGGCCTTTTCGTCTTCACCGGAGGCTTCCTGCACGGCTGCAGCCTGGTAGATAACGGTAGGAGTCTTGTTTTCCTTGGGATACTTGTCGATGTATTCCAGGAAGTAGCCAAGAGACTTCTTGTGGTCGGCCTTGGGAAGCTGGTCGATGTTGGCGCACTTTGCCGGCTTGTTGTCACGGTCGGCGCACCATGCCACATCTTCTTCGTACTGGGCGTTCAGGTCCAGGAACTGCTTTTCTTCGAGTTGGAACTGATAGTGACCGAGCTGCTGGAGAGCAGAAGCACAACGGGCGTTCTGCTTGCCCTTACAGTTGTTCACCTGTTTTTCCCACTGGGCGATTGCTTCGCGCATGCCCTTTTCGTCGAGACCGCCGGAACGGCAAGCCTGGTCGGCCTGGTTTTTCAAGACCTTTGCAGAGTTCACGCACTGGGTTCTTTCGGGGCCCTTCGGCATGGCCTTGCACTTTGCAGCAAGTTTCTTAACTTCTGCCAATTTCTCTTTACACGGGTCAGCTGCCATGGCATTGCCCACCAGGGAACAAACCACCGCACCTACAAGCAAGAATCTTTTCATGTTTCTCTTTCCACCTATAAATCAAAAAAACAGCAAAGACCCGGAGAACCATAATCTCCAGGCCTAAGCTAAATCGTTATTCCAAACCTTCCAAATCGTCCAAGGCGTTGTCCAGGTTTTCAAGTTCCTGGGCGGCTTCGGAGGAGGTTCCGGCACCCTGACCCATCTTGGTCTTGACGGTTGCCAAAGTAAAGCCAGCGTCTTCCAAGATACGCTTACGGTTAGATTCAAAGCGGTCGCTCTGAATGGCCTTCAGGTTAAAGGCAGCGTAGTTCTCGATGGCGGTGTTGGCCTTTTCGAAGGAAGGCTTAAGGGCTTCGCGTTTGCTTTCCACACGGGGGGTGGGGAGCTGGCGGGCAAGGTCGAGGGCCTTGACCTGAACGGAGTCAAATTCGTCCTGCATAGAGTCGTAAGCCTGGCGAGCGCTATCGCGTGCGGCAACGGACACAACCGGCTGTTCGGTACGCTTTTCGGCCTGTTCAAGAGCAGTTACTGCACCCTTGTAGTCTTTCTTCATGAAGTGGCAGTAACCAATCACCAGGTAGGCTTCGGAGACCAGGAAGGATTCCGGGAGGTTCTTGATGATCCACTGTGCGGGCTTCATGGCTTCGTCGGGCTTGTTCACCTTGAGGAAGGACCATGCAATACCAAGCATAGCTTCGTCATAGACCGGAGAGCCGGCCTGAACCTGGGCGTACATCTGGGCGGCGGCGCTGAGGTCGGCCTTTTCGCCGGAGAAGAAGATATGGCCGAGCTTAACCTTGGCGGCATCCTGCAAGTCGCGTTCGGACTGGTTGGAAACCGGCTGTTCGGTAATGTCACGGAAGCAGTTTTCGGCTTCGTCGAACTTGCCAAGACGGCTGTAGGCGATACCCATGGTATAGCGGGCGTAGAAGTAGTTGGCGTTACCCGGAAGGATTGCGGCCAAGAGGTCGACGGCTTCCTGGTAGAGGCCCTGTTCAAACTTGATCTGGCCGGCAACGTAGTCGGCATCGGCCTTCACGTCGCTTTCGCCAAACTTCTGGGCAATACCCTGGTACTTGGACATGGCTTCGGTGTACTTGCCTTCCTTATAGTCGATGTTCATCAGCTGGAAGTGGTACTTTGCACGCTGGTCGCTCTGGGGGTAGCGCTTGATAGCATCTTCGTACACGGACTTTGCAGCCTTGTGCATACGGAGGTTTTCGAAGGACTTTGCCTTATAGAAAGCGGCCTGGTCCACCAGGTGGAATGCGGGGTACTTGGTCTGGACCTTACCGAAGGCGTAGGCTGCTTCGAGGAACTGACGGTTCAAGTAAAGTCGCATTGCGTAGCGGTAGTCGTTTTCAGGTTCAATCTTCAAGCGGCGATAGCGTTCTTCACCAATCTTTTCTTCGCGGGTGTCACCGAAGCGAGAAGAAATCTTCACAGCCCAAATGAAACCGCGGTTCTTTTTGGCGACGAGGTCATCGTGTGACATTTCCAGGTCAAGAGACAGGTAGCGGAAAATGCTTACGTCCTTGACGTTGACAGTTGCGCCGGCAACCGGGTAGCCTTCCTTTGTAAAGCGCAGGCGTACACCAAGGTGCGGGGAGAGGTAATAGGTCAAGGTGAAGCTGAATTCCGGATTGACACCGTTACCGCCTTCTTCTTCGGCGTGGAACACGTCGATAAGAGAAAGTTCAGCCTTGGCTTCGAGAGAACGGTTGAGGCCGCGATAGAACACGGACACGTTCACGTTACTCGGGATAAAGTAGGCGTCTTTGCTGCTGGAGCCAAAGAAGCCCGGAATCACGAAGGTGAAGCCGTCTTCGTCGGCAGTGCTGATACCCGGCTGGGCCAAGTTCTGGAGGGCCACACCAATCAACAGGTAACCGAACTTGGAGGAGTTCAGGGGGTTGATCGTTGCACCGATGTCAGCACCGATAGTCACCTGAGAAACGTCAGAGAACTGGTTGATGTAGAGAATGGAGAGGTCCACACCGAGAGAGACGAACTGCATCAGGTTGTAGGCATAGCCCACCAAGACAGCGATTTCATCGTAGGACTTGCCGCCATCGATGGAGGCGCCGTTTTCGAAGATGGACACGCCCAAGGTGTGCTTGTAGTCCCAGGGGTAGGTTACGCTCACGTATTCCTGGCTTGCTTCGCCGCTGATGGAACTGAAGAAAGCAGCGCTGACTTCCAGCTGTTCTGTTTCGGCGATTCCTGCCGGGTTGACATACATGGCGGTATTGCCGCCAAATTCTGCGAACCAGTCGTTCTGCTGATACTTGTGGGGAGAATACGTGGTTGCAAACAGAGAAGTGCTTGCTACGGAGAGTCCGAGAACTGCGGTTTTAATAAAATTAGAACGCATCACTTACTCCTTACTTCATATCCGTGCGGATGAACTCGATACGACGGTTCTGAGCACGACCTTCTGGGGTTTTGTTGGAAGCAACCGGCTGAGTATCGCCCATACCGTCTGTGACAATTCTGCTTTCGTCAATACCCTTTTCGACGAGGAAGTTCTTAACTGCAGCAGCGCGGTCAGCGGAAAGTTGCTTATTCTTGTCTTTGTTACCAACGTTGTCGGTATGGCCAACAATGTTGAAGGTTGCTTCGGTGAAGGCTTCCATGATGTCCACCACCTTCATGAGGGAGATGTAGGAGTCCGGAGTGATAGTTGCCTTACCGGATTCGAAGTTGACGCCTTCGAGAACGAACTTTTTCTTGGGCGGCTGGGGAACTTCGTCCGGGCAACCATCGTCGTCCTTGTATTCGTTCTGGGTTTCTGCCTGTTCGGGGCAGAGGTCCACACCCTTACAGATGTGAGCAAACTGGGAGAGCATACCCTTGGCTTCTACCCAAGGATCGCAAAGACCGTCACGGTCGTTGTCTGCATCGGGGCAGCCATCGTCGTCCTGGAAGCCATCGAAATCTTCAGCTTCTTCGGGGCAGTTGTCGAGACCAGTGCAAACGGATGCATACTTGTCTGCGACACCTTCTTCAGAGACCCAGGGATCGCAAAGGCCATCACCGTCGGTATCCGGATTGCGGGTTTCTTCGACGGCTTCTTCATCCTTGACCAACTCGGTAGCAGTAAGGCCGATGTCCATCTTGCTTTTGCCACGCTTGAGCATGGGCGAGGTGGACTGGCAGTAGAAGTTCGGCTTGGAAAGCGAAGGATTCATGAACTTCGGATCCAAGGAAACGTTGGTGCGGTTCACCTTGATGAACTGGTTGAAGGGGTAGTAGTTCTTGTAGATGTTGTTGTACTCCACCTTCGTCTGGCCGGCAGCAGGGTCGGCGAACACACCGTAGTAGTGGTTTTCCATGAAGATGTTGTTACGTGCGACTACGTTGGTGGGGCCCTTAAGGGCAAGACCGGAGTAACCGTTACGGAGAACAACGTTCTGTTCGATAAAGGCATCGAGGGACTTGGCGCCCCATGCGAGAATGCCGGACCAGCGGTTGCCGTACACCACGTTGTTGCGGAGGTGGGGCAAGGAAATGAAGGCGCCGATGCCGGTTGCATGGTTGTCCACCACATAGGTGTGGTGGATGTAGGGGGCTGCGTTTTCGCAAAGAATACCTTCGAGGCCGTTTCTCACGGTAAAGTGAGACATTTCGGCGCCAGAGGTACCCATGACGGTAGGACCGCGGCGACCACCATCGATGATAGTTGTGAGAGGGTCTTCGCCCTTGAGCACAACGCCCATGATGAGGGTAATGTTTTCGTTGTAGGTACCGCGCTTCACGAAGATGGTATCTCCGGCGTCGGCATTACCGAGAGCGTCTGCAATCTTGCTGTAATCGCCAGGCACATTGATATTCTTGGCCATGGCGGTTCCGGTAAGAAGCATTGCCCCGGCCGTAATTAAGACCAGTTTCTTTAGGGTCATACTGCTACGTTTCTCCAATCATAGAACACTTTTAAATTCATAAACTTATACGTTGCCCCAGAGGCCAACATAAAATCCACATGGGAATATACCTTCAAAAACGGCTTTAGTCAAACGATTTTCGCAAAAACGGCGGAAAATCATGTAAAAAATTTTGATTCAAGCGTTTTACAAGGTACCCGCAGGTTAATCCACGGAGGCCGGTTCAGCCTTGTCGTCCTCTTTTTTGGCTCCTTGGATAGATACACGAATTTCCTGGCAGGTCTTTTTGATGTCCTGCAGAATCTTGCGAGCACGGGTTCCAGCCGACTTATTGCCGCGAGAAAACTTGTCGTATTCGCGCTTGAAATTTTCGACTTCTTGGTCCAGATCGTTCACTAAGCTCATAAGTAAACTCCATTTAAAATACGCAGTAAGGAAAATAAATAAAGTTTTTTGAAAAAATTCGCCAATTTGAAAAATAACGTTTACATTTCAATAATATTACAATAATTTTCGCCTAACTAACAACTTATTCACAATTAGATAACGCCCAAAGGTTCTCAAGGGATGCCCAGCCCCTCTCCCCCACGTCTTCGGAAAAATCGTTGACAAACATTTTGATATGCGCTTCCATAACCTTTTTATCCTCGATTTGGGCCTTTTCGTCGATGAAGGGCGTAATGGGGTTGGCCCGGCTACGGGCAATTCTAAGGCTGGAACGGATTTGCGCCTCAATCTTTGCGACAATATCTTCGCCAAGGGTTCGGCGGGCCACGGAAATACCCAGAGGAATGGGGGTCCCCGTCTCCTGTTCCCAAAACGCACCTAGATCCTGGAGCAGGTAAAGCCCGTCCCGCTTCCAGGTAAAGCGGTGTTCGTGAATGGTCACCCCTTGAACATATTTTTTGGACGTAAGCCCCTCGTAGACTTCGTTGAAAAGGGCGTACTGCAAATCAGGCTTCGCACCGAACTTCCTTTGGTACCAGAACTTGAAAAGCAGGGCGGCCGTGGTATCGGCACCGGGCAGCACTGTAGAGGAATTCTCGTCAAAGGCGCCGGAGCCCGAAGAAAGGAGCAAGGGCCCGCAGCCGTAACCGATGGCACCACCACAGCCAAGGCATACGTACTCCTTTTCAATCTTGGGGTACACCTGGGCGCTTACTTTTGCCACATCCAGTTTGCCGGCCATGATACTTTCATTCAGTGTCTGGACGTCGGCGAAATGGACATTCCATTCAAAGGGGGAATCTTCAAGCCCCTTCACCAAGGCCTCATAAATAAACGTGTCGTTGGGACAGGTCGATATTCCAAGTGATAATCGCATAATGGAAGAATGTAGCATTAAAGCGGGTCACAGGCCAAGAACGTTTTGCCTACCCGGCGGAAAATCCTGAAATAATGCAGTCGCGCAGTGACGCGAGGGCTTCGGACACGCGCCAAGAAGACTTGTCCCTGTCGCCGACAAGGTTGCTTATCCCGCGCACCTCGTAAGCCGGGACGTCAAAGACCCTGCAGACAGCAAAACAGGCGGCACCCTCCATGGATTCCACATCGCAATCGAAGAGTGCGGAGCGTGTTTGCGCCAGAAGTTCCGTGCCGGTGCAGCAATTTACCGAAATGCCGGAAGCGCCCCTCAGCGAGGCGACCCATCGGGGAGCCTTTTGCGCAGGAGCGGCCTCGTAGCGCACAATTTTGCCGCCGCTAACGCTAGACCAGGCAACGAAGGAGCCGTCTTTTTCCTGAACCCCCAAGTCGCCCACAATCTCCGTATCCACACGGACCACCTGGCCCACGGAAAGGCAACTGTTCCTGTATGCGCCGCAAATACCCACCAGCACCACGGACGAAATTCCTAATTCGTCCTTACGGCTTAGTATGCGGGAAAGATTGGTGGCAAACTCCAGCAGTCCGATTCCAAGGATTACGGCGTTTCCAACAGGCTTACCATGAACGCCAAGAGGAATTACTTTATTCAAAACAGCTTCGTCTGCAGCATCTGGCGAAATTACGTCCGGGAAAACTCCGGCAAATTCCAATCTTGACGCAAATGCGTACAACGTCATGGAATACTACTCCAACCTTTCGATGGTTTCGACAAGCCCCGATTCCAGTTCTCCGATGCGGTCCAACTTAAGGTTCCAAGGTCGATCCACCTCACAACGGGCAGCAGCGACGGCAGTAGCTTTCTTAAGGCAATCCTCGAAGGAAAAACCCTGGGAATCTGCCAAAAGCCAACCGGCAAAGAAGGCATCGCCAGCGCCGATGTCGTTTTTCATTTGAATAGTCGGAGGCTGGAGTTGAAGTCCCTGGAATTTCTTTTCTACCAAGCGGAAAGCCCGAACCGGGGAATCTTCGTCTGTCACCACCAGATTCTTGATGGGGAGACGTTCCAGAACCGTTGTGGCGGACATCTTCCAGAACTGGGGACTGGACATGACCAAAGGAATGCCCATGCGCTCGCACAGCTTGCAATATTCCTGCATATTGATCTTGAGCAATTCGACTCCCTTTTCCAGCCACGTGTCAATACCTTCAATGGCATCGATAAAAATCTTTTTCCCGGTAAAATCCAAACTGTTAATCAAGCCAACATTGAATCCCTTGGGAAAAGAACCGCAAAGGGCCACGCTCTGGGTGGAATTCCAATATTCATTCAATGTTTGGATAAAATCCTCGTTTTCGACCTCAGAAAGCAACGGAGAAGGTTCAATCAACTCCGTAGACTCGCCCTCACTGACGATGGTGGTACAGATTCGAGTCGGCTCCTTAATCCATACGGGAGCCTGCTGGATGCCGCAGGCGGACAGTTCATCGAAAATTCTGGAACCGTGCTCGGATCCCAGGAAGTGCATGAGGAGGGGCGATCCGCCCAAAAGCTGCAGCACACGGCCGCAGTTGATACCCTTGCCAGAAGCGTAGGCCTCCACCTTGGAGATGCGGTGGACCTCCCCCGGGGTGAACTTGTCCAGGAAGAAGAGTCGCTGCCAAGCAGGATTGAGACCGAGAATAAGAATTTCTTGTGACATAGGCGGGGCTTGGGGGTTAAGTTAGACGAAAGACGAAAGACGAAAGAGGGTGGCTGGTGGTTGGTGGCTGGTAATTGGTGGTTGGGGGTTAGTGGATGGGGGATGGGGGCGCTGCGCTTAGAGGTTTGAGGTCGCTCGCGGTGCTCGCTTTGAGGGGTGAGGAGAGAGCTATCGGTCGTCAGCTATCAGCAACGAGGAATCCCTGCTTTGAATCCTGGATCCTTGCAGTCCTTCGGACAGTTCCGCCAGCGGCTCAGTAATGGGCCTGCAAGCAGTCCCGCTACAC
>JABUUR010000060.1 GCA_021443065.1 Fibrobacter sp. | reverse complement strand
ATTCGGTTATAAAATTACAAGTTTGTAATTTTGCAACACTCATTTAGTGAGCGGTCAGCACTTAGAAAGACTTGTCCACGTAGTGGATGACAACTCCGGCTGAGATCCCGGCGCAGAGGCCGGGATGACAACTCTGGCTGTGGCTGAGATCCCGGCGCGGAGGCCGGGATGACAACTCCGGCTGAGATCCCGGCGCAGAGGCCGGGATGACAACTCCGGCTGAGATCCCGGCGCAGAGGCCGGGATGACAACAACGGCTGTGGCCGCGATGACAATAGAGAAACCCCGGTCCTTTCGGATCGGGGTTCCTTTTAGCTTTAAAGCGTTACGCGATTATGCTTCGTCGTCGGAGAGTTCCGGAGCCTTCTTGATCACGTTGCGGCGGCCGT
Source organism: Fibrobacter sp. (assembly GCA_021443065.1). Classification (GTDB taxonomy): domain Bacteria; phylum Fibrobacterota; class Fibrobacteria; order Fibrobacterales; family Fibrobacteraceae; genus Fibrobacter. Next base: position 11,750 of record JABUUR010000060.1, on the reverse strand, counting down.
AGCGAACCTTGGACGGATCAAAAGTATTTTCGACAGGAGCGACGTCAGCTTCGGCAACTGCAGGGATTGCAGGTGCGGCAGGAGCTGGCACTGCTGCGGGAGCGGCCGGAGTTTCAACCGGAATACGCGGAGCCAAGGGGCGGCGTTCTACAGCGGGAGCAGGAACTTCGCTTGCTGCGGGAGCGGCCGGAGCAGCAGCAGGTGCAAATGCAGGGGCTGCACCCTGGGCTTCGAAGTTGTTTTCACGACGAGGACGTTCAGGACGGCCTTCGCGACGGTCACGGCGATTGCCGCGGTCCTGGCGCTGGTCGTTGTTGCGGTCGCGGTTGGGGGCGGCCTGCTGGGCAGGAGCAGCCTTGTCACGATTGTCCTTGGAAGGACGATCCTTACCGTTGTTTTCCTTCTGGCGATTTTCCTTGTTGTTGCGTTCACCGCGCTGAGCCATTTCCTGTGCGCTGATCGGGCGACGGGAATTGGGCTTCAAGTTCATGTCCGGTGTGAGCTTCTTGAAAATCGGGGTACGAAGCATAGTAAGGAGCTTGTTAACCTTGGACAGGATAACAATGCACAGAATCACTGCTACAAGAGACAGTGCGATTGCGATGTATTCCATTCGGGGCACCTCATAAGTAAGGGTTGACCGTACATGCAGGCTGGAAATAAACCCGCAGGCAGGGTGACTGAATTTATGTTAGTTGTGGGCCATCTTTATAACGCCTACGTTGGAGGCTTGACGGCTAGTTGGCTTCGGGCAATAGGGCCGGCGAAGCGGGTTTAGGGTCCCCACCGTAGCGGTGGACCATGCAGTCACGGGCGGTAATATAGATAATTTTTCGGCCCAATCCAAAATTTATTCACAAAAAATCCCCAAAATCGGGTAGACTTGGGGTGCTAGTTTGATTTCAGGTCCAGTTTTTCATAGACTGCATTTACAGAATCCGCGTATGCCTTGAGGGAATCCAGACTGAGCTGGAGTGACTGGATATTATTTTCAAGTGCTGCATTTTCTTGCGTCAAACGGGCAATTTCAGCCATTTTCTCCTCGTTGGAACACCCTGCAAAGGCCAGTACGAAAAGGGACAGGACAACAACGAGTCTTGGCAGTAAAAAATTCTTCATGAGACAAAAATAAAAACTTTGCTCACCCGAGTTTTGCGTACCTTTCTATTTTTTAGGCCATGCAAGAACAAACGAACTATTCGGGCATCTCGGAACTTTTGCTCCCTGTGGGCACTTGGGAAATGTTGGAAGCCGCCGTGAAAAACGGTGCAGATGCAGTGTACTTCGGGGTTCCCCACTGGAACGCCCGTGGCAGGACCGAAGATTTTTCATTGGAAGACGTAGGCGCCATGATCCGCTACGCCCGCGCCCACGGGGTCCGAAGTTTTTTGGCCATGAACGTTCTTGTGTTTGAGCGGGAACTTCAAGACCTGCCGGAATTTTTGGCAAATATTATCGAACTGCAGCCCGACGCATTCATCATTCAAGATATCGGCCTTGCCCGCTTGATTCGGGCCATCTGCCCCGAGCAGGAAATACATGCCAGCACCCAGATGACGCTGGCCAGTGCCGAAGGCGTAAACCTGGTTAAGCCCATCGGGTTCAACAGGGCGGTTTTAAGCCGCGAACTTTCCGTCAAGGAAATTGCCGCTGTCAAGGCGGGCACCGACTTGGAAATAGAAGTCTTTATCCACGGGGCGCTTTGCGTCTCCTATTCCGGGCAGTGCCTCACCAGCGAAAACTTCGGCGGGCGTTCCGCAAACCGCGGCCAGTGCGCCCAAAGTTGCCGCCTTCCCTACCGCATTTTCGTAGACGGCAAGGAACACACCGAAACAGACGCCCAGTACCTGTTCAGCACCCGTGACCTGTGCGCCCTGCCCAAATTGAAGGAACTAGTTCAAATCGGAGTTGAATCCTTTAAGGTGGAAGGCCGCTTGAAGAGCCCCGAATACGTGGCAGCCGTTTCACGGGCTTACCGCAAGGCTCTGGATGGGTTAGACGAAAGACGAAAGACGAAAGACGAAAGATTGGGTGAGGTAGACGAAAGTTTAACCCCGAAGGACAGGGAACCATTGGAGGTGCTGTTTTCCCGCGGGCTTACCACAGGCTGGCTGGACGGAGACAACCATCAGGAACTTGTCAACGGCACATTCAGCAATCATCACGGCATGTACCTGGGAAAGGTCGTAAAGACAGACCGCAGTTCCTTATTTGTGGCCCTGGACGACAGCAGGGACATTCCCCTCCCCTGCAACGGCGACGGCATCCTTTTCGAGGATTACCGTTTCGGAGTCAGTTGCGGCAGTCGCCTGTACGGAGCACAGATTGTACACAACCCCCATTCAAAACGGGGAGACGGCCTTCGCGGAACGGGGCCGCTGCTGCGTCTGGATTTCAGCCGCGATTTTGACATGGGCCAGATTAGCCGCCACATGGACGTGTTCCGCAACGATTCCCCGGCACTGGAAAAGGAACTGCGAAAAACGTTCTCCGACCGCAACCAAGAGAAGAAACGCCCCCTGAACATGGAACTTTCGGGGGCTGTAGGCAGGCCGCTGACTTTAAAAGCCTGGACCATTATCAACGGCAAGCGCCTGGAGGCGACGGTCACAAGCGAAACCACGCTCGAGGCCTCCAAGAATCCGGTGGAACAGTCAACACTACACGCTCTTGCAAAAAAAGAACTGGGAGCACTTGCGGCCTCCGCCTACGAACTAGGCTCCTTCGTCACATATGTCGAGGGTTCCCCCTTTATCCACGGGAAGGTGCTGCGAAACCTGCGCCAGACCGCCATCCAGGAACTGGAAGAAAAGCTGCTCCAGCGGAAAGAGATGCATATCAGTGCCCAAGGTGGCCGAGATTTCCTGCAGGGCATTTCTGCAAAATTCGCAGAAAACACCCGAAGGTCTTTCGCGACGGTCCATTCTGCAACAGAAGCGACGGCCCATTCTGCAACAGAAGCGACGGGCCATTCTGCAATGGAACGATTCGAGGCTATTCAGCCCGCAACCGCCCCAAGCCCCGTCATTTCGGTCCTTGTCCGCAATCCGGAGCAGATTGCCGCCCTAAGGGGGCTCCCCGTAGACAATGTCATCATGGACTTTGACTGGGGCGTCAAATACGACGAACCCCTCCAGCAAATTCGGGACCTTGGCTTCAAGGCGGGCATGGCCACCTTACGCATCCACAAGCCGGGCGAAAACCACTACCTTCGTAAAATTCTGGAACTTTGCCCCGATTTCGCCCTGGTGCGAAACCTGGGCGCACTCTCCGTGCTCAAGGACTGCGGGATCCCTCTTTACGGGGACTACAGTCTGAACGCCGCCAACAGTGCAAGCTACCAGTGGCTCCTGGACCAGGGCCTGCAAACGCTGCACCCCTCCTGGGACCTGAACAGCACCCAACTTTTCGACTTGCTAAAAAACATCGACGGAAGCCGTCTGGAACTGACGCTACACCAGTACATGCCCGCATTCCATTCCCAGTACTGCGCCTTCGCCCGCAGCCTTACCACTGGCCGCCGCTTTCCGGAATGCGGAAAGATCTGCACCAAGCACAAGGTCGAAATCCAGGATCACAAGGGAGAGCGCCACTTCTTGCAATCCGATGCGGAATGCCGCAATACTTTGTTCGTGGGGCACCCCCAATCTGCACTGAAATTGATGCCCCAACTTCGGGCTTTGAACGTAAGCCATTTCCGACTTGAAATGCTAACCGAAGACGCCGAAACCGTACGCCGCAAGGTACTGATCTACACCCAGGCAATACTTGGGAAAATCTCCATCGAAAATGCCATCCGTGAGGCGGGCATTCAAGAGAAATACGGTTTAAGCGAAGGTCAACTGTTCAACGACAGCACATGGCAAGACCGCAAAAAATGCGATTAAAGCACTACGCCTTTTCTGAGCCAACATTTCCCGATGAGGACTGTTTCGGCGACGCCTTGGACTTTTTACCCTGTTCGATAGCGGCTTTCGCCAGTTGGTCCACCAATTCGTTCCACTTGACGCCGGTATGGGCAGCCACCTTTTCGAACTTTACCCGATGTAAGTAAGGCTGGCAGGCTGAAACGTAACGCTTGGCGATATTGCTCCTGGCATGCCATTCCCCCTTGGCCCAGCGGGCAATCCCTTCGTAGTCATGGCAAATAACACCGTTCTTGTCGTGGGAGTCCAGCCAGCGCATGGCCTGGTAACTGGCCATCACCTCACCGTCAATGTTACGGCTTTCCGCCTCGAATGCAGTCAAGCCGTTGCCGCGGTCGATTTCCACATCGTCTTCGGTAACCACGAAGGCCCATCCGGAATATGGGAAATCCGGAGTAAAGGAACCATCCACGAAAACACGGATTCCCGGGGGGACAGGAATAGTCGCTCCGCTAATCCAGGCTTCGGCCTCGGCCCTTGTACCAAAGGATTTGTACTTTACTCCCTTTTTGCCCTGGGTAAATTTTTCACATTCCTCCCAGGTGGTAACGATTTTACTTTCGGTAGGGGTCTTTATCCCGTAAAACTTCTGCTTTGCCATAGCGCAAATTTAATATATTTACCAAAGCATAAAACAGGATCTATCGTGAAGCCATCCAAGTATTTTACAAACCGTTTCAAGTACTTTTTTAAGCGTTTCAGCAGCAATGAATCGTTGTTCAACTGGTTTGCAGAAAAAGCCGGTGGCGAGTCGGGTGCCTTCGATTTTCCAAACGTACTCAAGGACAATCCCAAGACGTTGATTTTTTTACCCCGTGACATGGAGCATTCCTCCAGTTTCATGCGGGCCATGCCCGAATCGTTTTTCCGTGGCAACCTGGTGGTGGCCCACGAATCGCTCCACGCACTGGTTTCTGCCAAACGGGCCAAGGCGGTCTACTACAGCGATCAGGAATGCCGCTACGAAGAACCAGTCTTTGTGGAAATAGAGCAAAAAATCAAGGAATACGCCCCCCAGGTCGTCATCTACCTGGGCGAGGCCTTTTTACCCAGGCTATACCTTGCAAAAGTCAGCGGGGCCCCCTGCCGCATCGGGTTCTGCACCGAGTCATGCTATCCGTTCCTTAACTTGAGCCTCCACCCGGACAAGTCTTCCGAGGCCGTACTCCTTAGCCAGTACTACGGGGTCAAGTAATGCAAAAAGGTTTCTCCACCATCATCACCGAAAACGGCGGCTATGCGGACTTGCATCTGCATACCAAGCTTTCCGATGGCAACCTTGAAGTGGAGGAACTGCTCACCCTTTGCAAACGCAAGGGACTCCGTTGCATTTCCATTACGGACCACGACAACCTGGACAGTTACAACATCGCCGCAGAGCCAGCCAAGAACATCGGGCTGGAAATCATCCCGGGCATCGAAATCTCCGCCGTATGGCAAGGCAAGGACATTCACATTCTGGGGTACTACTGCGACCCCACCAACCTGGCACTGAACATGGAACTGCAGGATTTCGCCAAACAACGCATCACCCGCGTCAAGGCAATCATCAAAAAACTCAACGCACTGGGTATCGACATCACCTTCGAGAAAGTGCTGAGTTACTGCAAGGGCAAAGTCATTGGCCGCCCCCATATCGCCATGTCCCTGGTAGCCGAGGAATACATCGGTAGTTTTTCCGAGGCATTCACCAAGTACCTGGGGGACGGATGCGTCGCCTTCGTAGAAAAAAAGGGACTCAACCCCCAGCAGACCATCCGCCTCATCGAAAACGCAGGCGGTATCGCGGTGCTCGCCCACCCCTACAAATCGGGCGTAAGCGACGAACTTATCGAGCAGATGGTGGAATGGGGCGTGCAAGGCATCGAAATCTACACCCCGTCCCAGAAGGGTGCCGTAGGCCGCAAATACAAGGAAATGGCCCAGCATTACGGCCTGGTGGGTACCGGTGGTTCCGATTTCCACACCGAAAGCGGCACCTACCCGCCCAACTGCACCAAGATGCCCTACACGGTGGTCCAGGCCTTGCGCGAACGTCGTGAAAAGTCCCGCGCCGAATGGTACTAACCGTCTGTGGTAGAAATTCATGAGAGCGGTCGCCCCAAAATTTTCTTTCGCGGTTCTGGCAATGCTCGCCCTGTCCCTTGCAACAGGCGCTTTCGCGGACATTATCAAGCCCCACAAAAGCAAACTCCCCGCAAACCAGGACTCCGTCTACCTTTCGCCATTGGCCATCGACCCCGCCCCCCGCGAAACCGACGCAGGCCGCTGGGTGCTCCCCCTTCGGGAAATCATGCAGCGCACCTACGATTTGTCGGGTCAAAAATCCGAATGGGTCCTGGGGACGTCCATTTTGGGTAACCCGGAACTTAGCCCCTATGCCATGGGGATAAGTTCCGTCAGCCGCCGCTACCCAAGCAAACTCGCAGGCCTTTACACCACACGCCTGGGTTACGACGGAAGCACCCTCACCTTGAACGGCGAAAACGGGATCCTTTTTGAAGAGCCCAAGGGCATAGCCGTAGACACCCCCGTAGTGGACGTGAACTGGGAGCGGGCCGCCTTTAACGGAAACGCGGTGCGCCTCGACTTTCGCAGGCTGATTACAGACTCCATCTCCCTGGAACTGGGCGTTTCCAGCCATTCCAACGTCAATTCCAAGGAATTCAGTTACCAGAACGTAACCCATTCCCCCTTCTTCGCCCTTGGCCGCGACTCCACCCAGATTCCCTTCAGCGGCAGGAACATCGCCATAAACAGCATGCACATCCAGCCTACGCTGACCTGGCGTTTCGGCCTTGGAAAGGCCTATGCCAAGGTGAATTTTCTGAGCCTAGAGAACGCCGACGAGCCAAACGCAAAAGTCATCGTCGATTCGCTGGACCCGTCCATCCGCAAATTTCAGAAGGGCTACTACACCGCCGATGTCAAGACAACCACCTACGGCGCAGGTGTCGAAATCTACCCCGTCAGGAACTTGACCGCAAGCGCGGACATCAGTTACGGTAACCATACCGTCAAGGAAGATTCCCTCCCCAAGTACGATGCCTCGTTCCTGGATTCCAAATCCAGGATAAATTACGAAACCATCCTCGGAAGCTTCGGCGTAAGCTACCGTACCCTTCTGAACCCTGCATTGAAATTCGACTACGAATTTTTGAATACGGAAAAATCCGGAGACAGCACGTCGAAAAAGAAATACTTCCAGGATAGGGAGATCGGTTACGCCGAAATTTCAGACACCCTGTTCGGAGCCCTGCTGTTCCGCGGTCAGGGAGGATTGCAGCGCAACAGTTCCCTGCTGGACGTGGTGGAATTCGCACCCGCATACACCGCCGATGTCATGGCCCTTTTACCCAGAAACTTTTTGATTACCACATCCTTCAGGCACGACAACAAGTTCCCCGATGTCTACCAGTTGAAAATCAAGGAAACAGGCCGGTTGGCATACCCCAACGAACGTCTCGATTCAGAAATCCGCAACCGCGCCACCATGAACCTGAATTGGCAAAAAAAAGACGTTTACTACGGTCTGGGCTTCCGATACGAAAATGCAGAAAATCTGATCAAGCCCAACTGGGTAAAAATGAGGGGCGTAGATTCCACAGGTTCCCTGGAAAACGCCTTTACCTGGGCAAACATCGACGAGGTAAATTCGCTGGACTGGATGCTTCAGGTGGGCTTTCGCCTGGGCAACTGGAAATTCTACCTGGAACGGGGCCAGACCCTGGGACGAAGCTTCAAACTGCTGGACACCCCGGAACTTTACTACAAGGGCAGCATCCACTGGCAGAACCGTTTTGTGTTTGACCGTCTGGGAGTGAGCGTCCGCGTGGATTGGCAATGGTTTGGCAACCGCTACGACTGCACCATCGTCAATAGCTATGCGGAACTGGAAAAAATGAAGCATTACCTGGCCCTCGATTTTGAGGCCAGGATGCAGATACAAGAATTCGAGCTCTACGCCCGAATCGAAAACTTCAACCACAGCATTTACATGCCGGAATCAGGATACACGCCAGAAGGCATAAGGTTCGCCTATGGCATCGTATGGGCCTTCGGAAACTGATTACGGCGCAAGTTTATAGATCCAGGGCCAGTATTTTCCGGTGACCCACAGGTTTTTTCCATCGTAGGCGATGCCGTTCAGTACATCTATGTCAGGGTACTTGCGACGAAGTTCCCCCACCTTTTCAGAAAAATTCAAGTACCGCACCACCTTGCCGTTGGGTAATGAAATAACGGCGATGTCGTCGCTCTGCCAGATGTTTGCATAGAGAGTATCCCCCACAATTTCCAGTTCGTTCAGCATGGGCACCGGGCGATTTCCGTCGTTCACCTGGATGGCACCCACCACGTAAAAACCGCCCAGGGCGATCTGCAATAGTTCGCTGCTGCCGTTGCTCATCAAAAGGGCGTCCCGCCAATAAGTCAGGCCCCAGCCCTCCGTAGGAATGGAAAATTCACCCTTCCGCCGAAAGGAGCGCCTGTCGTAAATAAAGGCCTTTTTCTCCTTCCAAGTCAGGTAAAAAATATCGTCCCCCACCCCGATAGAGCCCTCGCCAAAATAACGTTTTTCAAGCCGGGTAGAATTCAGCACCTTGAGCGATTTTCCGTCAAGACTGTATCGATACAATCCGGATGCGCCATGCATGCCCGTGGTTTCGATCAGGTCCGTACCGTCAAAGAAAAGACCCTGGGTAAAATTACTCTGGTCGTGGGGAATGGAATCGACGATGGCAGGTACAACGCGAGGAGCCCCGGCAAATACCGTGGAGACAAGCATCAAGGAAAATACAGCCCAAGAACTCACAAAAAACTTACGGCACAAGGTATTCATAAATCGTTCCGCATTCAAAAGTTACAAAAATTCAAGTTAGAAATTTTTATCTACATTTGCACCTATGGGCGAATTACGCACTCCTGCGAAAGTTAAAATCGTTGTCGGCATCCTGGCCAAGGACGCCGAAGCAGTAGAGTCTGTGCGCGAAACCCTGAAAAAACGCTTTGGCGAAGAGGACCTGAACCTTCCTCCATTCCCCTTCACGTTTACCAACTACTACATAGACGAAATCGGAGGCACCCCGGTGCGAGCCTTTTTCAGTTACGAGACCCTGGTGAACCGCGAGGAAATCGTAGACATAAAACTCTGGACCAACGACGTAGAGTTGGAAATCGCCCAAAGGTCGGGAACCCCGGGATTACGCCCTGTGAACCTGGACCCGGGATACATGACGTTAGGGCAGTTCTTTTTGGCAACAACAAAGGACCAGCGCCAACGCGTATACATGCAGCGTGGCATTTTCGTAGAGCCCACCCTGTATTTCCAGGACGGCCATTTTCATGCCTTCGACTGGACCTACCGGGACTACCAAAGCGAAACCTACGTACATTACCTTGAACAAGTCCGCGCCCGTCTGGCCTATCAGCACAGCACAGGCAACCCCTACAGGCTTCGTTTACAAGTACAAGCCCAAAAATCTCTCAAGCAATAAAAAAGCAGAATACTCATGCGATCTGGAATTTTCACCATTTTACTCCTTTGCTGTTCCAACGTGTTCATGACGTTTGCATGGTACGGCAACCTTAAACTCAAGGAATTGCATATCAGCACCGACTGGCCCTTGATACTTGTGATTCTTGCCTCCTGGGGGCTGGCACTCCTAGAATACTGCTTTATGATTCCCGCCAACAACATCGGCAGCAAAATCAATGGCGGGCCCTTCAGTCTGATGCAGTTGAAAATCATCCAGGAAGCCATATCCCTCACCGTCTTTACCGTCATCGCCGTCACCGTGTTCCACACCGAAACCTTGCAGTGGAACCACATCGTGGCATTCGTCCTGATCATTGCGGCGGTGTTCTTCGCCTTTCTCAAGTAAAAGCAAATGACGTTGTTCGGGCAACATAGGTGGACCGCAGTCCTAGTGGCGATCATCGCAGCAATGCTATGCTGCAGCAGTCCCGTTTTTGCGGCAAAGTCCAAAAACAGTTCTGCAAAAAACAAACCCGAGAGCGAAAACGTCATCAAGGAAAAATCCAACAAGGATAACGCAAACAAGAATAAATCGAAAAAGACAAGTACCGCCAATCAGCCTGCAAAAGAAAAGTCCCAGGCAAGCAAAAAAGATTCCACAAAGAACGATTCAAAAAAATCAGCGACAAAGAATAAATCCGATAAAAAATCCGGCAAAACGTCCGATAAAAAATTTGATAAAAAAAATGATCAAAAAACAAAGGCCGTCAGTCAAGAATCCAAATTAAAACTGGTAGACGAAGAGCGAATCCAAGAAACGCCCCCACCCGCACCAGAAGATTCCGTCTCCAAGAAAGTCATCATCACCACCAATGACCCCAAAGGCTTTACCAAGGCCCTGCTCTACGAAAAAGAGGGCATCGACGTAGAAATCATCGACGAAAAAAAACTAAAGCAGAACGTTCCAAAAATCGGTTTCAACAAGGAAGATTTTTTTGATTTTTCCACCATGCTGATTCCCGTAACTCACGAAGCCAAACTCGGCTCTCCCTACGGAATCCGGGACCACCGTCTGCACCGTGGCGTAGACATCCACGTTGAAAAAGGGGAACCGATGCTCGCCGCCTATCCTGGCAGGGTTTCCGTATCAAAATACAACAAGGGCGGTTACGGGCATTATGTTATTGTAGATCACGAAGACGGGTTGCAAACACTGTACGGCCATTTGGCGCAGCGGCTTGTTCGCGTTGGCGACGTGGTTTTCCCGGGAGACATCGTCGGCTTGGCAGGCAACACCGGAAGGTCCTCCGGAGCCCACCTGCATTTTGAAATCCGCTACAAGGACATCAACATCAATCCGGCGTCCATCATCAACTTTCCCAAATGGGAATTGCAACCTGGCGCAGAACACGTGTCCAAGAAAAAGATTCTTTCCGCCCACTACAACATGCAAAACAAGTTAAAGAAAGAAAATTTCTACGTAGTCAAGAGCGGCGACACCATCGACGACGTAGCCCGTTACTTCTACATTTCTTCCGACGCGGTTTGCAGAATCAACAATTTGAAAAAGGGCCAGCCCCTAAAAGTCGGGCAGAAACTGAAAGGTTCCAAATAACTACAGCGAATATCTACAGCGCAAGAAACGCATCCTTCAGTTCCCGGGCGGAGGCCTCGGGATCCTTCGCCTTTTGAATGGCGGACACCGCACAAATTCCCGCAATTCCAGACCCCTTGAGAACGTGGATGTTTTCCTTGTTCAACCCGCCGATGGCATTCACCTTCAGGGGGACGGCCTTCACGATTTCCTTCAAGGTCTCTACGCTGGTCAAGATGGTCACCACCTTGGTGGTGGTGGGGTAAATGGCCCCTACCCCAAGGTAGTCCGCCCCCTGACGGTAGGCCTCAAGAGCCTGGGGCACCGTCTTGGTGGTGGCACCCACAATCTTATCGGGGCCCATGAGTTTGCGGGCTAATGCTACGGGCATGTCGGTCTGGCCCACGTGAACGCCTTCGGCATCCACGGCCAAGGCCACGTCCACACGGTCGTCAATGATGAGGGGAACATTGTAACGGCGGGTAACCTCGTGAACTGCGGCGGCAAGATTTATGTATTCCCGAGTGGACTTGTTTTTTTCGCGGAGCTGCACGAGGGTGGCTCCCCCCTTGCAGGCGGCCTCGATGGAAGGCAGGAACTGTTCCTCGGGGACGGTGGAACTGTCGGTAATGAAGTAGAGTGTAGAATCGAAAGTCATGGTTTGGTGGTTGCAGCTCCGCTGCCAAATTATTCGGCTCGGCACTAATAGTTATCAGTAGTCAGTAGTGTGGTTCGGCGTAAACGCCTAGAGGCA
>JABUUR010000505.1 GCA_021443065.1 Fibrobacter sp. | reverse complement strand
TTTGCAGAGCCTGCAGATGCCGTATTGCATATAGATACTGTGCCGCTCGTAGATTCCGTGCAGCGTGCAAGTGTCACGCAACCTGCTGCAGAACCTGTGGATTCTGTACAAACTAATCCAGCGGACTATGCCTTTGAACATTTTTATGTTTCCATCGAGGGCGGCGAAATTTACCCCTGGGGTGATTTGCTGGATGCCGTAGAAAATACTTTTTACGGAGGCGTGGGGATCCGTTATTCCTACTGGAAAAATGCGGACGGATTCATGACCTTCAATTATTCTTACTTTAAGCCTGTGGAAAAAACAAAAATAGACGGTATTCATCAGTTTTCCGGAAAGGTGGGCTTGGATTTTTACATCAAGTATATTAAGCCCGTCGTGGTGGGCGGAGGCTTCGCCTGCAATTTTACCCGCGCCGATGTACAGGATGGAGTGGACATCAGTTTTGACAAGGACTTGGGCGGGACCCTTGCCGATAACGAAACGGAGTTCGGCTGGTTTTTTCGGTTGAGACTGCCTGTGTTTAGTTACAAGAAATTCCATGTGGGTATAAACGCCCTGTGGGAACAACTCTGGACCTTGCCCGAACGTTCTGATATGCTGACTGTGGGCGCCTACATCGAAAGGGAGATTTGGTAATGAAAAAGTTCGCTCTTCCTTTTTTGATTGTGGCTCTGATGTCATCGGCTTTTGGTGCTGTGGATGCTGAAATCGAAGGCATGGAATACGAAGTCCGCGGTGACGGGACCTTTTTGATCGGTGGGCCTACTTTTGGCTTTGACCGGATTTTAGGTGCCGGCGGAACATTCTCCGAAAGTGAATTGTGGACCCCTGCAAAACTTAGGGATCGCCTGCTGTTCAACCGCATGTCCGGTACGCCCTCGTGGACGCCCATGGAACCTGCAGTGTGGTTCAAGACCGGAAACGAATTGGGCGACATGATTTACCAGAACTTGATTCCCACGGACCAGCCCAATCCGGCAAACCGCACTCCTTTTTTGGAAGGCGGCTTTACAACGCCTATGTTCAAGGGTTTCTGGGCCACGGCGCGATATTTCCAGGATGATCATTTTTGCGGAAATACAGCGGGACCACGCAAGCGTATGGTGGGTGAAAGTTTTGCCCATTTTGGCGAGAACATTCCTTTTTTCAGCACGGCCTACGGCGGTTTTGGATACAATAACGAATTTCTGAAATCGTCCATTCTCGTGGGCTCCGAATACTTGTGGACCTACACGGCAACGTCACGCTGGATCCCTGTACATTACATGCCTCGAATAGAGGCTCGTGCAGATGTGAACAACGTTTCTGTGACGTTGGCTTACGAAGACGGCGAATACAAGGATGTTCGTAAGAAAATTACTGGGCGGCGCCAAGAAGTGAACGGTTCCGTTTATTACCGTTGTGGCAAATCCTGCAAACGGGGTATGTTGCAGATTGCGTCGGGCATTGGTTTTCGCGGCGTAAGCGATTCTGGAATGGTCTACACGGAACTGGAAGACAATCGTGTGCTGTGGCCCTTTGTGGAACTGCGTGTGCAGCCGATCCGCCGATTGACAGCCGACGTAATGTTCGGTATCAATGAGCGCGACTGGCTTGTGCAGGACAGCATTCAGTTCAACTCGCCGACTCCCAGGAATATGGGCGTTGTTGTGGGTGTAAAAAATATCTCGGGAACTCGTCTGAATCCCTTGGCCGATACAAAGGAATTCATGGATGACCATGAAATAAACCTGGTGGCCGATGGTCAGATGAATTTGATTCAGGGTTATGCCGTTTTCAACGACACCTTGTGGAACATGAATGCGGGTGGCCGCGCCAGTTACTGGGCGGAATACGGCGCAGAGACTTTTGACTTGGAAGGCCGTGAAATTGTGGATGGACTGACCTATCGATACGGAGACGTGTCCCGTATTAATTCCTGGATCAAGGGCGTCAGCGGTGAAATATGGTTTAACGCCTGGTACCAGGATTTATTCAAGTTCAACGCCATGGCGGGCTTTGAAAGACTTGATGGCCTGACCAAGAAACTGGAGGTGACCCCTGCGGAATATTTTGTTTCGTTTGGCGGTGACTGGCTTATAAACAAGACTTTCAGAATCTCCCATTCCCTTAAGTACCGCAGCGATGCCCGGTGGAATCTACGTTCGGTAGATCCGCTGGTTGTAAAGGGGGACTGGTATTGGGACGTGACCTTCGAAGAACGTATTCCCAAGTACGGGATTGTATTTTCCGGGACGTTGTTGCACGTGCTGGCCGACGAGGTTATCGAAGTGCCTAATTCCGGTTACGACCGTTTTCGCCTGGTCTGCACGGCAAAGAAAATTTTCTAGGCATTCTGGATCATTTTCAATGCTTTTGTGCTGAAGCTGTTGGCAAGGACCTCCGGGGCCTTTGCCTTTTCTAGCCACACAAAATCCCTATGGCTCACGTGGGCCTTGGCGGAGGAAACTTTCAGGCGGATATGCAGAACGTCGCTGTTGATTTTGTGAACGGTTATGTTGTGCCTGATGTTGCCCAGGTTATCTGTGGCGAGAACCTGGTCTACGTCGATGAGACTTTCGGCGGCTACGGGAATGCCTGCAGGAAAGCTTTTGACAGTTTCGAAGTGGGGCAGGGCGTACTGGTTACAGAAGAATTTTTGCTCCCCGTGTACGGCTAAAATTTTATTGTCCTTGGATTCTACAACGAGGATTGTACCATGCCAGTCTTTTTGAATATGCTTTTTTGCCGGGGGGAACTTTGCGGCGGTTCCTTGGGCAAATGATTTGCATTGATTGCGCAGGGGGCAACTTTGGCATTGGGGATTCTTGATCTTGCAGATGGTGCGCCCCAGTTCCATCAGGGCTTCGTTATGGAGGTAGGCCTTGGGGGAGTCTGCGACTTTCTTTGCGTAGTCCCAGTATATTGCCGCAGCCTGGGCGTTTTCGGTAGGCAGAAAATCGAGGCTGTAAAACCTGGAGAAAATCCGCACGAGATTGCCGTCGAGTATGGCTTCGCTCTGGTGGAAGGCTAGGCTTAGTATTGCCCCTGCGGTGTATGCTCCAATGCCTGGAAGGGCCTCCAGTTCTTTTCGGGATGAGGGTAGTTCCTTGCCTACGATTTGTGCGGTCCTGAGGATGTTGCGGGCGCGGCTGTAGTAGCCCAGTCCCTGCCAGAATTTAAAGACGTCCTCCTCGGATGCCGCGGCCAACGTCTGGATGTCCGGGAACCGTTCCATCCATCGGGTAAAATAATCCTTGACGGTGGAAACCTGGGTCTGCTGCAGCATGGTTTCGCTGATCCAGACCGCATAGGGATTGCGCCGGGCGTTTAAATCCGGCGAACGCCATGGCAGTAATGCGGCGTTCTTCAAAAACCACTGGCGGAGTTTTTTTAACTCAAGGGAATCCATGAAATGCGATGTGCCAGGCGCTAGATTTTGTAGTGATCCTTGGCGACTTGACGGAAATACTCGAACTGGGCTTTGCTGGAATTTTCCAGGGTGTAGCGGGTGCTGCGGAGTTGGCAATCTTTTCGCATCTGCTGGTACTCTTCGGATTTTTCCAACTTTAAATTGCGACATTCTTCCAGGGCGTTTAACCATTGCTTTTCATCGATGGGCAGGATCATTCCGTGTTTTTTGCTGTCGACGATGTTGCGTGGGCCGCCGTAGTTGCTCACGATGGCGGGGGTACCTGTGGACATGGCCTCTACCACCACGTTCCCGAAGGTGTCCGTGGTGCTTGGGAACAGGAAAAAGTCCGAGTCGGCGTAAAGGCCTGCCAAGGTTTCGCCGCCTTGCTCGCCTGCGAAATGAACGCTGTCGTTTCCGTCGAAGAACTTCTTGATTTCGTCAAGATACCAGCCGTAGCCTACGTACATCAGTTCCACGTCGTCGTGGAGCGCGGAAAATTTTTTCCACACTTCGTTCAAGAAGGGCAGGTTCTTTTCCTTGGAAATGCGCCCGATGAAAGAGAAACGCACCTTGCGTTGCTCCCGAGTGCAGCCGAACTTCTCCCAGGTGCCCCTGCCTCGAAGTTCCGGGGAGAATTTTTCCAGAGGCAGACCGCGGGGCATTAACTTTACCTGGTTCTCGGGGACCTTCAGTTCGTTGACTAGGGCGTCGGAGTAGTCGTCGCAGGGGCTTACTACCGGGCGTGCCATCCAGTAGAAAATCTGCATAAGCTTGAGGACGTAGAAATGCATCCACTTGGCTTTTACCAAGGTCCGTGTATACTGGGGGACGTCGGTGCGGTAGTGGCTCATGACCTTGATGCCTGCGATTTTTCCGCAAATGGCTACGAGCCAGGCGCCCGGGCTTGGGGTTTCCAGTTCTATGATGTCGACGGGGTAGCGTTTTAGCAAACGGAGAACGGGGCTGATGCGAGGAATGGCCAGTTCGCTGTTGGCGTATCCCAACTGCTCCATGCTGAAAAGCCGGGGGAGCAAAATGCAATAGCCGTTCTCCACCACACCGCAGGGGCGTGTATTGAAAACGTTTCCTGCAAGGTAGGCGGTCATGCCGTGTTCTCTCATGTAGGGAACCACGTTGCGCAGGTTGTTGGCAATACCGTTGGTTTCGTCCAGGCAGTCGGCGTAATAGAGCACCCGGACATCTTCGGGGTGTTCCTTGTGGTGCTTGATGCGTTCCTGCTTTAAATACATGCGCAACTTCAAGAGTTTTGGCATGTTGAACAGCGCCGCACCGAATACCACAGGCGGAATCATGCAGGTTCGTACGTTCCCGGGCCTCTGGTGTTTGAAACCGAACATTTTCCTGAACGTGCTGGTGACGGTGCGTCCGAAAATTTGCGGGCGTGTGTCCAGCGGGTCTGTGGCCTTAAGCTTTGTTGAACTTGACGCAGTCGTCATATTTTACTCCTTTGCCGCCGAACAAATCTAAAGCGCTTCCGATGGTGAGGTCTATTTTTCCGTTGGAAATTTCGTTACAGTGGACGAGGTCTTCAAGAGATTTGGCGCCGCCGGCGTAGGTTACCGGGATGGGGCTGTTCTCTGCCAAAAATCGAATGAGGTCGTCGTCCATGCCTTGCTGCTTTCCTTCGACATCGGCGGCGTGAATCAGGAATTCGTCGCAATATGCCGCAAGGTCCGTAAGTGTCGCCTTGGTAATCTGGATGTCGATCAGAGTCTGCCAGCGGTTGGTGGCGATGTTCCAGAGGGGATTGCCCTGCGGGTCTACACCGGTGCGCTTGCAACTTAAGTCCAGAACCAGGCGATTTTTGCCTACGGAATCCACCAGCGACTGGAGGCGCTCAAGGCTCAGTTTGCCATCGGGAAAAATCCAACTGGTCACAATGACGTGGCTTGCCCCCGCCTTTATGTACTGCGAGGCGTTTTCGGCGTTGATGCCGCCTCCCACCTGCATGCCCCCCGGGTAGGCTGCAAGAGCCTGCATTGCCGCAGTTTCGTTGCCCTTGCCAAGCATTATGACGTGGCCGCCGGTAATGCCGTCTTTTTTATAAAGTTCAGCGAACCATGCTGGGGAACGGTCCGTCTCGAAATTTGTCTTGAGGCCTGTACCGCTGTCGGAGAGGGAACTGCCTACAATCTGCTTGACTTTTCCATCATGCAGGTCGATGCATGGACGAAATTTTGTCATTACTTAACTCCGGTAATTATCCAATCGATTTTCTTGCCGTGGCTGCCGTCGCTTCTGCCCCTATAGAAGAAAATCTCGCCGCCGGTTGCCATTTTGATGGCCTTTCGCGCAATCCAACTGTCGATCTTGTCGAGAAAACTTGCCTTTTGAAAGGGCTTTGCCACGCTGAACTTCAGGGCCGGTACTGTTTCGTCGGTCCAGGCGATGTTCAGGTCGCCCTTGGGGAATCCCTTTCCGTTGTAGGGCTTTTCATTGTCGTCTACATTCTTGGGGATAACCACCTTGTAGCCTTCGCCTGCATTGTAGAGGGCGTAGCCTGCGTACTTGCCGTCGGTGGTGATAATCGCCCTGCCCGCAAAGATCGGGTTGCGGGCGTTGGTCGAAAGGTTTATGACCCGTGAGGCAATGTCTGTGGCCTGGACCGTTTGCCAGGTCTGGTCCATGTAGGCGTAGCCCTTTACGGTCAGTGTGTCTTCGTTGATTGCGATTTTACCGGACACCCGCCCGTAGGGAATGTGGATGTACTGGGCGAACTTGTTGGATCCGATGGTCCATACTCCGTCGCCGATGACCTTGCCCGGCTCTGCGGAATCGAAGGTCAGGTCCAGAAAATACTTGCCGTCTTTTTCTGTGGAAAAGAAAACGTGGTGCCCTTTGCCCGGCTTTCCTTCCAACTTGTATTCTCCCTTGATGTCCAGGGTGGCCTTGGCCTTGTCTGCAACCAGCCGCTCGGGAGGGTATTGCCGCCCTACGGTGTAACTCTTGCTCTTGAAATTCCAGAAGGACAGCTCGCAGGCGACTTTTTGGCCGGAGCCGGGAACGTAAAGGGTGGAGTAGCCAAGGTAGGCCCTGGTGCCGTTGTCAAGGACGAACTGGTAGTTCCAGGATTCGTTGAATTCCTTGGCGGAATTTTGGTGGGGCATGAAATCGTTCAGGGTCGTTCCGCGGACTTCGCCCTTGGGGGCGGAAACGTCGGCGGCAAGAGCCGTGCTTGCGGATACAAGGATTGCCAAGAATGAACTGTATATTTTTTCAATCATCTTATTTTAATTACAAGATTTTAAAGTCTCAGGTCTTTGCCCATGCCCATCTTCAATTCGATGCGCCTGCGCTGTACCATTTCGTTGAACAAGTCCGTCAGGCTGTCTTCCATGCTGATCATGGGTTTCCAGCCGGTTCCCAGCAACTTGGACGGGTCGCCAATGAGCAAGGGAATTTCGTTACGGCGTTCAAACCCCGGGTCGAAACGGAAGTCTACGTTGACGTCGGCTATGTCCACCATCATTTCGACCACCTCGCGGATGGTGTAGGATTTTCCACCGCAAATGTTGTACACTTCGCCGGAGTCCGCCTGGTTTAAAATCTGGATCATGCCGCGGGCGACGTCACGGACGTCTACGATGTCGCGGCTTACGTCCAGGCTGCCGGAGTAGATTACAGGCTCTGCGCCGTAATGCTTGATTTTTACCAGTTGGTAGGCGATGGAGGGAATTACGAAACGGCGGCTATGGTGGGGCCCGGTAAAGTAGAAGGGGCGCACGAATACGATGTGCAATCCGTGGGCGTTGCGGAACTGGTTGCCCAGAAGTTCCATGCAGGCCTTGGATGTTGCGTAGGGGGTCAGGGGGTTTGGCCTGTCCGATTCCTTGTGAAGGTACGTGAGGTTGTGGTCGGTGCGGCCATAGATTTCGCTGGAGCTCAGGAGCATCACCTTTGCCTTGGGGCAGACCTGGCATACGGCTTCTAGAAGGTTCTGGGTGCCCAGCAGGTTTATGTTCAATGTTTCGTAAGGCTTTTTGTAGCTGATGCCCACGGAGGACTGGCTTGCCAAATGGTAGATGTGGGTGGGGCACACCTGCTGCAACATTTCGTGCACGTCCTTGAAATTCAGCAAGTCGCCGTTGAGGTACTGGACCCCTTCTACGTTTTGCCAAGGCTGGGGCTGCTCGTCACTGAAACTGTAAAGGTCGTGGGACGTGCCTTTAAGGCTGGAGAGAATATGGAACCCTAAGGCACCCGTACCACCGGTAACTAGAATACTCATATATACCTCTTACTTGATTGCTTTCCAAGATTCTGAGACAATGTTCTTGTCTATGTTGCAAACTTTTTCCACGGCACCGATCTTTGTGGGGAGAATGTAGACTCGCGTTCCCTTCTCGGCCTTCTTGTCCACTGCCATGGCTTCCCAGGCGGCTTCTACGTCTATGTCGTAGACCTTCGGGAATCCCAGGCTGTCTAAAAGCCTGTTCTGCCGGGCTTCGTGTTCGGCGGTCATCTTGTGCAGGAGTACTGCTGCGCGGGCCGCCACCCGCATGCCGAGAGAAACGGCGATGCCGTGGGTGAACGTCTCGTAGTGTGTGAGTTTTTCGATGGCATGGCCGAAGGTGTGGCCGTAGTTCAGGATGGCCCTAAGCCCCGCTTCTTTTTCGTCGATGCCTACGACCTCGGCCTTGATGGCGCAGCTGCGGTAAATCAAGTGCTTGAGTACGTCTAGATCGTGGGCCTTGATCTTTTCCACGTTTTCTTCCATGTAGCAGAAAAATTCTTCATCGTAAATCACGCCGTACTTGACGATTTCGGCTAGGCCCGCCAGGTATTCTTTTTCGGGCAGGGTGCCCAGGACATCTACGTCGACGACTACCGCACGGGGCTGGTAGAAGGCGCCTATCATGTTTTTACCTTCGGGGTGGTTCACTGCCACCTTGCCGCCCACGGAACTGTCTACCATGGATAGAAGGGTGGTGGGGAACTGGATAAAGGGAATGCCCCGCTGGTAGGTGGCCGCGCCAAAGCCCGCCATGTCGCCTACCACGCCGCCGCTGAACTGCAATAGGCAGCTCTTGCGGGTGTAGCCCCGGTGCAGCATAAAACTGTACAACTGGTTCAGGTTGTTCAAGGTCTTGTTGCGTTCTCCGGCCTGGAACTTGAATATGGGGCAGCGGCCCGCCTGGTTCTTAAGTTCTGTCAAGGTGCGGGTCTGCGCCTTGGAAATGTTGGTGTCGGTACAGACCAGAAAGTCGTGGCTGGGGGTAAGCTTGAGGCATTCCAGCAACACCCCTGTGTCTTGAATGATGTTCTTGCCGATAAAAATGGGGTACTTTCCGCCACTGCTGGGCAGAACATCCAACGCGTGGCTATCCCAGAATCGCATGATGTGGAGAATTTTTTCGATGACGTGGTCTTCGGAAAATTCGTTGGAACTTTCGACGCTGAAATCGGCATGTGCGTAGATGGGTTCGCGGTCCTTGAGCATCTGCTTGATTTTTACGAGGCGTTCTTCGTCGCTCAGGTTTGCAAGCAGGGGCCGTGTGTTTTTGCGGCCGATGCGTTCCGACAGGACCTCGGGCTTTGCCCACAGGCGGATGATGGTTCCGTTTTCGCGAATGACCTTGAGGTTTTCCGGCTGGGTGAGGGCGCCCCCGCCCAACGAAACTACGTGGGGTTCGGTCTTTGTTGCAAATTCTGCGACCACGTTGCGTTCCATTTCGCGGAACTTTGCCTCGCCGTATTGTTCGAAAATTTCGCTGATGCTTTTGCCGGCACGCTCGACAATGACCGCGTCGGTATCTACGTAGGGGCGCTTTAGACGTTCTGCAAGGGCTCGGCCCGTACGGGATTTTCCGCTGGCCATGAATCCTGTGAAAAAGATGTGTTTACTCATAGTTAACCTTGCATTCCTTTGCGCATAATAGCGGCGAGTTCGTCGTTGGTCTTGTCCTTGGTTTCGTCGGGAAACCACTTGCGGAAACTTTCAATGCCCTGGTGCACCAGCATGCCCTCTCCGGTGACGATCTTGCAGCCTTTGGATTCGGCCAGTTGCAGCAGTTTTGTTTTGAGGGGCGTGTACACGATGTCGCACACCACCTGGCCCGGAGTCAGGTCGCGGTCGGCTAGGGGGGATTCGTCAACTTTCGGGGTCATGCCTACGGAGGTTGCGTTGATGATGAGCTTGATGCCCGGCGAAACCTTCGCGAATTCATCGAAGGTCGCGACCTGCACGGCCGGAGCCTTTCCTTTAAAGGCTTTGTTCAACACTTGGGCCAGGACCTGCCCCTTTTCGCGGGCGCGGCAGACGATTGTCAGTTGGTTGTTCCGTTCCACCAAGGTGTAGGCGATGGCCTTGGCCGCCCCACCGTTACCCAAAAGCGCCACGGAGGTATTTTCGGGTTGAACGCCGAATTCCTCCAGGTTGTGGATGCAACCGTAGGGGTCGGTGGTGGTGCCGCAAAGGGTGCCGCCAACGATGCCGTCTTTCCAGTACAGGGTGTTTACGCTTTCGGTGAATCTGGAAATGTCGGAAAGTTCGTCCACCAGTTCCATGACGGGGGTCTTGAAGGGAATGGTGACGTTGGCCCCGCGGTACTTGAGAGCTCGAAAACCTTCGATGGCTTGGGCCAGGTTCTCGGGCGTGGGCCCGTGGGGTATGTACACCGCATTTATGCCCAAGGCCTCGAACAGGGCGTTGTGCATCAGGGGCGATTTGCTATGTGCTACGGGGTTTCCAAAAATGCAGAGACTTTCGGTTTTCCCGTCTATATTCAACTGGTTCAAAAAAACCTCTTTTTTTACATTATAAAGATATAATAAAAAAGGGGGGTGCGATGGTAAAAATGCACTGAAAAACCCATCTTGCCGTGTTAAGTGTTTTTTACTAACTTTGGGCCCCTATGAATCCCAATGGCGCTATTATTGTTCAGAGTAACATGGAAATTATGGTGGAGGTAGATGCCCCCACTTACGAAGCCGCTCGCGATGCGATTGCCCCCTTCACCGAACTGGTGAAAAGTCCCGAGCACCTGCACACCTACAAGATCAGCCCCCTGAGTCTTTGGAACGCCGCGGCGACCGGCCTCAGGGCCAAGGAAGTTCTGGAGCGACTGGATGCCCAGAGTCGTTACCCCATACCCCAGACGGTCATTACCGAAGTCGAAGACTACATGAATCGTTACGGCCTTCTGCGCATGAAAAAGGACGACAACGGGAACCTGATCGTGGAATCCGACGACAAGTACATGTTTACGGAAATCTGCAAGTTGAAGGAGGTGGAACCCTACGTCAAGGAATTCATTGACGAGACCCACGCCATCGTGGATCCGGAGCGTCGCGGCCACTTGAAGATGGCCCTTACCAACGCCGGCTTTCCGGTGGAGGACTTGGCAGGATACATCGTTGGCGACCCTCTGCCTATCCACCTTCGCGAAACCATGCTGTCGGGCAAGGAATTCAAGTTGCGCGACTACCAGAAGGAGGCCGCCCAGGTGTTTTTCGCCTCCGGTTCCGAGAAGGGCGGTTCCGGCGTGATTGTGCTGCCCTGCGGTTCCGGTAAGACGGTCATAGGCATTGCCACCATGGCGTTGGTCCAAACGAAGACCCTCATCTTGACGCCCAACATATCGGCCTCCCGACAGTGGATTCGAGAGATTTGCGACAAGACGGACTTGACCATGGACATGGTGAAGGAGTACTCCGGCGAAGTGAAGGAAATCGGCCCGGTGACCGTGGCTACCTACCAGATTCTGACCCAGCGCAAGCGTGCAAAAAAATCAGAAAATCCCGACGAGAATTTGTCTGAAATCGACCTGGAGGAGGGCTCCGAGGAAGAAGTCAAGAAGGAGCTTGCCAACTTCCCGCTGTTCAGCCAGCAGAAGTGGGGCCTCATGATTTACGATGAAGTCCATCTGCTGCCGGCCCCGGTGTTCCGCCTGAGCACAGAAATGCAGGCTACCCGCCGCCTGGGCCTTACGGCGACCCTTGTCCGCGAAGACCATAAGGAGACCGAGGTCTTTAGCCTGATCGGCCCCAAGAAGTACGACATTCCCTGGCGCATCCTCGAGGCGCAAGGCTGGATTGCCACCGCCGACTGTAACGAAATCCGCATCCCCATGGAAGCGGAACTCAAGATGAAGTATGCCCTGGCGCCTGTCCGCGACAAGATTACCTTGGCCAGCACCAATCCAGAAAAGACGGACATCGTGCAGCGGTTGCTCAAGTACTACGACAAGCCGGACGACCGCGTGCTTATTATCGGCCAGTACATCGAACAACTGGAAAGCCTTTCCAAGGTCCTTGAAATCCCCTTGATCACGGGCAAGACCCCCAACAGGGACCGCGACAAGCTGTACGCCGCCTTCCGTAGCGGAGAATTGAAGAACCTCATGGTTTCCAAGGTGGGAAACTTCGCCATCGACCTGCCCGACGCCAACGTGCTGATCCAGATTTCCGGGACCTTCGGCAGCCGTCAGGAAGAAGCCCAGCGCCTTGGGCGCGTGCTTCGACCCAAGAGCGACGGCGGTGCGGCCCATTTCTACAGCATCGTGACCCAGGATTCCAAGGAACAGGAATTTGCCATGAACCGCCAGCTGTTCTTGACCGAGCAGGGCTACGCCTACAAGATTATCAAGCGTGGCGACTGGGATATTTTGGCAAGGACCCCCGAGGAACTGGCTGCCCGACAATAGCGGATAGGCTTTGAAATTCCCTGAAAAAAAAAGACTCGGTGAAAACCGAGCCTTTTTTAGAGCCACCCAGCAGACTTGAACTGCCGACCTGCTGATTACGAATCAGCTGCTCTACCAGC
>JABUUR010000366.1 GCA_021443065.1 Fibrobacter sp. | reverse complement strand
ATGTTTACATGGACATGACCGAGCCTAGCATTTGGCAGCGTAGCTGCAAAGACGAAAGAGGAAAGACGATGGAATGGGTTGCTTGAATTATCACACGAATTTTTAGAAAACTAACGTTTTCTACAATAAATTTTAAGGATTGTCCGGCGCACCAGTAAAATCTCGTGGCAAAAGATACATTGTGAGGTCGGGGACTTCGCCCCCTAGAGGCATGAGGTCGGCTGTTTCACAGCCTAGAGCAGAGAACTCATTGCTCACACCTTAAAGTGAGCAACGCGAGCGCCCTCACTGCTGACTACTGATAACCGACAACTGAAAACCAAGTATTGCCTAACACATGATTTTGTAGGTGGTCCTTTTCTACAAGAAATTTTAAGGAGAATCCTCTTTGTCGTGTGATTATGGTCTGAACATTCTGAATGGAGTTATAGATGTTTTTGAAAAAATGTTTATTTGGTTTAACGGCGTTTTTATTCCCGCTTTGCCAGTTTGCCTATTCGGCGAATCCCTTGACGACGGATTTTTATTCCGCCGATGCCGCTGCGTTAGTTTATCATGACAGCCTGTTTATTTTTGCAGGCCACGACGAGCAGGGCCCCCAGGGCAGTAACAACAAGTTCTTCTTGATGAACGACTGGCACGTGCTGGTGACCGACGACATGGAAAATTTCCATGACTACGGTGCGGTGCTCAGTTACAGGACCTTCAAGTGGGCCGACGGCAGCGCCTTTGCCGGGCACTGCGAATATCGCAATGGAAAATTCTACTGGTACGTGGCGGTTCATCACGGCACCATCAAGCAGGACGAAGGCTTTGCCATCGGAGTTGCCGTGGCGGACCATCCGTCGGGGCCGTGGGTTGACGCCATTGGTCATGCCCTGATTACGGACGAAACTCCCAATGACGTGGCCCTCAATATCGACCCAGCCATTTTCTATGACGGTGAGGACATCTGGATGTACTGGGGTTCCTGGAATGCAGGCCGCCGTGTAAAGCTGAAGGAGAACATGGTGGAACTTGCGTCCACGCCCGAGGACATCAAGATCAAGGATTTCTTCGAGGCTCCCTGGATGCACAAGTTCCGCGGGAATTATTACTTCAGTTACGCTTCCGGTTATCCGTCCACCACCAATTATTCCATGGCCACGAGCTTAAATGGCCCTTGGACCCAGAAGGGGGTGATCAACGACAAGGAGAGTAATTCCGAAACAAACCATCAGGCGATTTTCAAGTACATGGGCCACTGGTACTTTATGCATCACGGGGCCAATGCTCCCGGTGGCTGGACATATCGCCGTTCCGTGAACATCGATTACCTGTACTACGACAGGGACGGAAACATCCAGAAGATTGTCCGCACGGAGGGTGTGGACAAAGTAAATAATGCACCTGTTAAGGAGGGGGCGTACCGCCTGACAGTAAGCCATAGCGACTTGACTCTGCAGGACCATGGCGGCATGGTGGTGCAGCAGGTTTTGGACGAAGGTGCGGATGACCAACTGTGGATTGTTTCTGCAGGCAAGACCGCCCGCCATTACACCTTGCAGAACTTCGGGACAAAGAGGTTTTATTGCCCTTCACAAACTTTGCTGGATACGGTAAGGACCAGCGAAAGCCCCTGCGAAATCCGCATTGAAAACGCATCCGAAAAGAAGGGCTATTACCTGTTTTCAAATTACGACGACGATTACCTTGGGGACGTACTGAACATCTCCAAGGAGCCGGGGATGCCTGTAATCAACTGGGTCCGCACGGGAACGGACAACCAGAAAATCCAGTTCAAGGCGGTGCAATTGCCGGAGGTTTCGGTTCCGGAAAACTCGTCTTCCAGCAGTTCTGAAGAAATCGGCGGAGATAGTGGCTCGTCAAGTTCCGTGGGCGATGCCCTTGGGAGTTCCGCTTCGGAGTCTGCTGTAAAAAACTTAGCTGCAAATGTCGCTCCTGCGATAACCTTCGACAAGTCTCTTGGAACGGTCCGATTCGAAGGTTATGTCCGCTGGCATCTGTTCAGCGTGAACGGCCACTTGCTGAATAGCGGGGAAGGCTCGCTGTTGAATCTCTCGAACTTCGGGCGGGGTGCGTACCTGGTCCGGGCAGGGAACGCGACTTTGAAGGTCGTGTGGTGAAATGCCTCCATCGCCGTTAAATGTTTTTTGTATATTTTGAATGTTCAAAAAATGAGGTTTAAAATGAAAATTTCCCACATTATTGCGTGTTCCATGGTCGCCTTGGGTTCTTTCGCCTTTGTGGCTTGCGAAAACGGCAGTTCTGCAGATGAAAATGTGTACGATTGCTCTGTGAAAAAGGATTTTGTTGTGGTCGCCCCCGAAGGTGGTGAAACTTTCAAGGTTGGCGAAAAAATCAAGGTTATTTTTGGAACTAACGTTGAAACGAGTAGTTTTAGAGTGATATATCGTGCCAATTACGACCTTGACGGTAACGAAGTGGGTGATGAAGATTTGACCGGATCTGAATCAATCCCCTACAATCAGGTGGTTAATGACGGTAAGACTTGTAATACTGTAGAACTCGTTTTAGATCCTGAATTGGTTGTTCCTTCAGATTCGGCCGTGATTGCCGTATCCGAGTATTCTGGACCGAAACGTGGTTACTCAAAACCCTTCAAGGTCAAACAATAATTGACTTGTCTAAATAAATTCAATGATTCTTCCATCACCGTGGCTCTTGTTGGCTGCGGTGGTTTTATTGGTAGCCATTTGCTCAAGGCTATCCTGGAGCGCACCCGTTGGCGCGTGTTCGGGGTGGACTTGGATCCTTACCGCATTCAGGAACACCTGGCAAATGAACGGCTTGAATTTTTGTGCGGGGACTTGGCTGAACGTTCTATCGTAAATCGGATTGCCCAGTATCCTGTGGTGGTCAACCTGGCGGCCATCTGTACCCCAAGTCGGTATATGTCGGAAGCTGCTTCCGTCATTCGCAGCAATTACGACCATCCGGCTCGGTTGGCCGATGCCTGTGCCAAAAGCGGCTCGTGGCTGATCCATTTTTCGACTTCCGAAATTTACGGTAAGACATCTGCAGATTCTGGTTTGTTGGATGAGGATACCAGTGAAATAACCCTGGGTCCTGTGCCCGCAAGTCGTTGGAGTTATGCAACTGCAAAACTTTTGACGGAACGTTACTTGTTCGCTCTTGAAAATTTGCGTTGGACCATTGTTCGGCCCTTCAATTTTGTAGGCCCCTATATGGACTTTATGCCTGGGGTCGATGGGGAAGGTATTCCCCGCGTTCTTGCAAATTTTTCTGCGGCATTGGTACGCGGCGAACCTATGAAATTGGTGGACGGGGGATTGGCAAAACGCAGTTTTACCTCTGTCCATGATGCAGTAGATTTTATGTTCTGCCTTTTTGAAAATGATAGCCAAGGTGTCGGCCAGGTTTTTAACGTAGGAAACCCGCATAACGAGTTGACCATTGCGGAACTTGCCAACAAAATGCGGAAAGTTTTTGCCGAAATCAAGGGCGTTGATGAATCTTTGGTGCCTCTGCCTGAAGTTGTTGACGGTGCGTTGTATTATGGTCGGGGGTACGAAGATTCCTTACGGCGAATGCCTTCTGTTCAAAAGGCGGAACGTCTCCTGGGTTTCAAGGCGTTAACGCCTTTGGATTGCGCCCTCAAGGAATCCTTAAGTTGGTTCGTCGATCATTACCAGATTGTGGCTGAATAATGGTCGCACCTGATTTTGATACCTTCATTTTTGTCCCGGCGTACAATGTGGAAAAAACGTTGTGCAGTGTGCTGGACAAAATTCCAGAATCGGTTTGGAAACGTTCCAAAATCCTTGTAATCAATGACGGATCCATAGACGGAACGGCGGAAATTTTAAAAAAATATCAGGAAGATGTTTTGGTCGGTTCGGGGGGTGAAAATTCGCGAGCGACTCGTCTGGAATGTTTTGAATTTCAAGAAAATCGCGGCTACGGAGCCGTAGTAAAAAAAGGTATTTCAAAAGCCCTTGAATCGGGTGCGAAATTTGTGGTTTGCCTTCATGGTGATGGGCAGTACCCGGCAAATTTGCTGGATGAATTTTTAAAACATCTGGAAAATTTCAAGATTGAAGAATCTTGCAATGGTCGTGTGGAAAAATTGTCCCTTGCATTGTTGCAGGGCAGTCGTCATGGTGTCGCCGGAGGAGCCAAGGCCGGGAATATGCCTTTTTACAAGAGGTGGGGTGGACTTTTTTTAACTACCCTCGAAAATTGTGTTTTTAAGTACAAATTAACGGATCGTCACAGCGGTTTTATTCTGTACAATGCCGATTTTTTGCGCAGAATTGATTTAGAAAAATTAAGCCCCAGTTTTGACATAGATTTGGAACTTATCGCCATAGCCGATGCCATGGCGGCAAGTGACGACGAAGGCGAAAAAATGGCTTTGGGAGAACTGCCCATCCCAACGGTCTATCAAGGTGAAAAATCCAATTTGAATGTGGTGGATTATGGTTTTCGCTGTCTTCGTCAGATCTATCGACGTTACAGAAGAAATTTTCATTAACGATCGGTTGTGTTTTTGGGGCTTGGTATTGTCATCCCGGCCTTAGCATTTTGTCATCCCGGCCTTTGCATTTTGCCATCCCGGCCTCTTTCTCGCTGTCATCCCGGCCCCAGAGCCGGGACCTGGTCGCGCCGGGATCTAGCCCAATCCCTCCCCAAAGGTTCACCGCGGTACTCGCCTTCGTAATTTGTCGTCTTTCCTCTTTTAAATATATATTTACAGCATGATTAAATCCTTAACTACCGCGTTGAATAAGGTTCTTTTAGGTAAGAACGAAATTGTCGAACTTTTGCTCATGGCTCTTTTAGCCGATGGCCACGTGCTCGTCGAAGATGTTCCCGGAACCGGG
This sequence comes from Fibrobacter sp., assembly GCA_021443065.1. Taxonomy (GTDB): domain Bacteria; phylum Fibrobacterota; class Fibrobacteria; order Fibrobacterales; family Fibrobacteraceae; genus Fibrobacter. The sequence continues at coordinate 7,443 of JABUUR010000366.1, read as the reverse complement.
AAAACCACCTTGAGCAAGGCTCTTGCTGCTGCTGTGGGCGCAGATTTTGCCCGAATCCAGTTTACGCCGGATTTGCTCCCTGCAGATGTGACCGGTGGTGCAGTCTATAATGCAAAGACGGGGGAGTTCGACATCAAGAAAGGCCCTGTGTTCACACAGATTCTTTTGGCAGACGAAATCAATCGTGCGTCACCCCGAACCCAGAGCGCCCTGCTGGAAGCCATGGAAGAACGTCAGGTCTCCCTCGAAGGGGAACGCCACACTTTGCCTGCGTTATTTATGGTGCTTGCGACTGAAAATCCGGTGGAATTTCATGGGGTGTTCCCGCTGCCCGAAGCACAAATGGACCGCTTTATGGTAAGAATCGCCGTGGGGTATCCTACGGCGGAAACAGAACTTGATATTTTGCGGGCCCACCGCGAAAGCCACCCCATCGACAAGGTTTCCGCGGTGACGAGCCCCGACGAAATTCTGAAGGCTCGTCGTCAGGTGGTAAAAATCCATGTGGACGAATCCTTGGAACGTTACGTGGTGTCCCTGGTGCAGGCGACTCGAAACGATGGCGGTGTACGTTTGGCGGCAAGCCCTCGGGCAGGTCTTAACCTGATCCGAATGGCTCAATCCTGCGCATATATGAACGGTCGTGATTTCGTCAATCCCGATGACATCCAGCGGGTGTTCTTTCCGGTTATGGAACATCGCGTGTTCGCAAAGGACAGTGCAAATCCTTTGGCGTCTCGCAACATCTTGCAAGGTATCTTGAAAAAAGTAAACGTCCCCAGGTAACCCGAATCAAGCGGTGAAACTCCTTTGAAAAAGTTTTTTTCATGGTTTGTAAACAGCGTCCCTCGGGCTCCTCGCCGTGAGGGAATCCTGATGCGTATTTACTACTTGTGGCAAGAGTATTTCACCCCGGCAGGCCATGCGGCGGCTGCGTTGCTACCCCTTTCCATGGTGTTGGGCATGGTACCTGGATTTTGGGCGGCATGGATATTTTGCGGATTGGATTTTCTCCTTTTTTTAGGGATGATCCTCTCTTTGTTTACCGCCTGCAAGTTGAATTATGTTTCCATCGAGAATGTGACTGTAGCACCCGTCTACGAAGGCGATGTTGCAAGGGTTTATGCGGATGTTGCCGTAGGCTCCGACGACGCGTTGAACGCCTCGGGCAAGAGGCGTTCTGCAAAAAAACTCAAAAAGATTGCAAGCCGCAAAGGCCTTTTAAAAAGGTTGAATAATGAGCGTCTAGATTCCGTCCAGTTGGCCTCCTATCGAATGGACCCAAGCCTTAAATGTACGTCTTTTGACTTTACCCAAATTTCAAAAGCCCAAGGTTTCAAGAAACTGGAATGCGAAATTAAAACCAGGAATCGCGGGGCTTACCTCTTGAAAAAGGTGGCGGTGGATGTTCCCGAAATCATGGGGCTTATGAAATGGCCTTTTACTTTTCAAGGCACGGTAGAGCTTCTGGTTCATCCACGCCCTGTAAAAGTGGGGGAGTTCCCTTTCTTGACTGCCGGACCCAGCGGAATGTCTTTTGCCCCCTTGCTTATGCCAAGCATATCCCGCGGGTTGAATTTCATTGGCCTTCGGGAGTATCGCGAAGGCGATGCCTTGCGGGATTTGCACCATAAGGCCTTCGCCCGTTATGGCCGCCCCTTCACCAAGGAATTCGAGGCGGAGCGGGGCGCAGGTGCCGTTCTCGTGCTAGATACCATAGCCCCCTCCTTTGCAGAACGTAAGCACTTGGAGCCCGCCATCCGCTTGACCGCCGGAATAGCCCTGTGGCTACTAGAAAGAAACATCTTGGGGCGTTTCTTTATTGATGACGAAGAAATTCCCCTGGCTGGCCACGGAGCCGCTTTGAATGAACGCCGCCGCAATCTTTTGGATGCCTTGTCCAGAATCCCTGCTGCAAATTTAATATCTGCAAAAAAGCCCTGCCCTTGGTCTCCTGCGGCTCGCCCCATGGATCCTGTCCTTCGGGTGGGCTTGTTTGAAAAAGAAGAACCTTTGGTCCACAAGCACATTGTGGTTGGCCGTACCAAAAATTCCAATGAAAAAATGCTAACGGGTTCCCATGATATACTTTATGTAGATTCTCGTTTTTCTGGCGGGGTGTCTTTATGAAAAAAGAAATTGTAGACATCCGCTATGTTGCAAAGATTCTTTTCTTGATGTGTGCATCCTTCAACCTGGGCCATACCTTTGGCATGACTTGGCTGGGAATTTTGTTTACCGTATATTTTGGAGTCATAGGCTTTTTGAACGGAACCAAACGCCGAGATTTTCAAAAGCGCCCCAAGTATAAAAAATCCTTGGCCTACGGGGCCATTTTGCCCTTAGCTCTTTACTGGGTGATTACCCCCGGCGTAGAAAATGGTGTAAACCCTCTGATGATTTTTTTGCCGGGGTTGTATTTGCTTTTTTTGACAGCGCTCCAGGAACGCAGCCGTGGTAATGGTGGCTTTGAGGTCTTTGTCGCCTTTGACGGAATGGCTTCCTTGTTGTTTAGTTTATATTCAATCCCCAAAGGTTGGGCTCCTGTAGGATTGGCGGGTTTGTTGCTAGCCTTGTTCGCCTATAGCCGTCGAGGAACTTCTTGGTACAAGTATCTTTTCTTCGTATTGCTCATTGCGATTCTCGGCGGAATTTCCTATGGCGGGTGGCGCTATTGGCGGGCTCATCATTTCGGGGGTGGCGAGCGTATGGCCCAGGATTATTACCAGCGTGAGCGAATCATGGGCTTTGATCCTGTGGCCGCCTTGGGCAGTTTCAGCAGCAACTACGATGGCCGCTACAATGATCAAGTCGTCCTCCGGGTTTGGGACACACTAGCCCCTAAATACTTTAAGGCGGCCAGTTACGAAAAATATGTAGCGGGAATATGGAAACTTCCTGCAAACCCTGCAAGGACGTTGACTCCGGACTACTACCAGGTGGACTATGCCGTCTTTGAAACCTCCGATTCGGTGACGCGTTCGGCGAATAATTCCCTCCGTCAGATTTGGGTGCAGTCTACGCTTGAAAATTTTGGTTTTCTGTTTGCACCTTACGGTGCCGTGGGCTATGCCGTCAAGGATGTTGATTCTCTCCAATACTTTTCGGGCGGCATGGTTAGCGGACTGGACGGAAACGGAAAACGTTCCGACTGGCATTATTTTGTTTGTGATTCTTGTTCATTGCCGGATTCCCTCACCGCTTATACAGAACGGGACTTGCTAGTTGGCCGCCAGTACGAGTCCCTGATGGATACCGTGGTAAGTGCCATGGGCCTTGTTCCCAAAGGATCTGATTCCATTCACGATGATTCAGAAAACCTACAGCGGATTCTTGCCTATTTCAAGGATAATTTTACCTACTCCTTGCGTGTTCAAAAGGTTGTACGTAAATCTATTGGGGAAAAAAGATTCTTGGAGGATCGCCTACGGGTGTTTTGGAATACAAGACAGGGCTTTTGCGAATACTACGCCTCTTTGTCTACGCTTGCTCTGCGTAGCGTAGGCATTCCGGCCCGCTACGTAACAGGCTTTGTTAATCCGCAGGTGGTTGAGGGCAGGCCTTACGCCGTGTTCCGTCGCAGGAATTCCCATGCCTGGGTAGAAGCCTTTGTGGATGGCCGCTGGGTAATTTTTGACCCCACTCCTCCTGCAATGATTCCCGAAGAAATTGAGCCCAACTGGTTCAGCGACAAATGGGAAGGTGTTCGCGGCCGCTTTGCCCGCCTTATGCATTTTCTCAAGGAGGGGGAGTGGCGCCGTACCGTAGACGGTTGGCAGAGCTATACCCAGAAGTTCCTGGATAGCGGAATCCTTTATGCTCTTCTAGGTTTCTTGGTGGCACTCTTTACGCTCTTTAAAATTCGAGAAGTTCTAAAGAATCGAGTAAAGAACGTTATATGCACCTCAGAGAACGCAGAACGCTGGATAAAAGAATTGGACAAGGCCGAAAGGGAATTGAATCGATATGGATTCCATCGCGGATCCGGAGAAACGGTGAGTTCCTTTACAAAGCGCGTTCAAACCCTCGCGGTTCAAAGGAATAGGGCCAATCCAAAATCCCAAGATCAAAACGAAAAGCATAATGGACAACAAAAGAGACACATTCTTGAATTGCTGAAGGTTTTGCAGGAATACGAAAACCACCGCTGGCGTAAATAAAAAATCCGGGCCCGAAGGTCCGGAAATTCCGACGAATCCGGCCTTTTTGCCGGAATCGACGATGCATTGATGAAGATTATACTTTCTGTTGCAAGTTCATGTCGGAAAGTCGGGTGTGTTCCACCGCGTCAAACTCGTCCTGGATTTCCTTGGAAGGAGCCTTGGTCAAAAGGCTTACAATCACGATGGTTGCAAAACTGAACAAGAAACCGGGAACCAGCTCGTAAATCTGGAAAATTTCACCGCTCAGGCCAGATAGGTAGAACTTCCAGACGAAGGTGGTGATACCGCCTACCAGCATGCCAGAAATGGCAGCAGGCAGCGTGGTGCGTTTCCAGAACAGGGCCAGCAGTACCAGCGGGCCAAATGTTGCGCCAAAGCCGCCCCATGCAAAGCTGACCAGGCTCATGACCACATCCAGGAAACTCTTGCCCTGCTTGACTCCGTCGGCAGAGGGTGCGCCCTGGAGCGCAACAAGAACTGCGATGATGGCGATGACGGCCACCACAATGCGGCTTACCCACATGAGTTCCTTGTTGGAGGCATTCTTGCGGAACAGGTGCTTGTACATGTCGTTGCTGAAAGCGGAGGCAGAAACCAGAAGCTGGGAGTCGGCGGTACTCATGATGGCTGCAAGGATCGCTGCCATTAGGATTGCGGCCACTGCAGGGTGGCAAAGTGCCTGGCAAAGTACCATGAAAATGCGTTCGGGGTCGTCCAGGGTGATGCCGTTTGCGCTAATGTAGTAACGTCCCAAGAGACCGATCATAACGACAGCGCCAAGGCAGATAATGACCCAGGTCATGGCAATGCGGCGTGAATGCTTGATTTCTTCGGCATTCTTGATGGACATGAAGCGAACGAGAATGTGGGGCATGCCGAAATAGCCAAGGCCCCAGGCCAGGCTGGAAATCAGAGAAATGAAACCGATGGACTTGCCGGTGGAGGCGTTGGTAAACAGGTTCATGAGGTAGGGGTTCTGTGCGTTTACCGCATCCATGGTGGCTGCAAATCCGCCGCCTTGCACGCAGATGATGGTTGGAATCACAAGAACGGCCAGGAGCATCATGGTTGCCTGTACAAAGTCGGTCCAGCATACGGCAAAGAAACCGCCCATGAAGGTGTAGCTCACCACCACCAAGGCTCCGATAATCAGGCCGGTAGTGTAATCCAGGCCGAAGATGGTTCCGAACAGCTTTGCACTTGCCACGAATCCAGAAACAGTGTAGAACAGGAAGAATGCCAGAATGAAGAACGAGGCGATAACGCGGATGATGCCTTTCTTGTCGCGGAAACGGTTAGAAAGAAAATCGGGCAAGGTAATGGAGTCACCACAGAAATGGGAATACTTGCGCAGGCGGCGCCCGACGATTTTCCAGTTGAAATAGGTTCCGATCACAAGGCCGATGCCGATCCATGCCTCGGAAAAACCGCTGAGGTAGATTGCCCCGGGGAGTCCCATGAGCATCCAGCCGCTCATGTCGGAGGCCTGGGCGGACATGGCCACCACCCACTTGTTCATGCCGCGGTCGCCCAGGTAGTAGGCGTTAAGGCTGTTGGCCTTTCTGGAGAAATAGGCACCGATGCCCAGCATCATCAAAAGGTAAAGAATAAAGACCGCTATAGTCATTTGTTCCTCTTCGTTGTTAGGGCGGTTTTTGTAAAATAAACCGCCTCGGTTAATTAATTCCGGGACGAAGATAGAAATTTTTCTATATAGTCCTTTGTGAAAAATTCTGTTGAAACCCCGTCTGCGTATAATTTCAAGGTCGTTGCCAAGATCAAGAGCGACTTTCCCGATAAATTCGGCATTCCTCGCCAGTCGGGAATTTTAAGGAATCTGCGTTCGTCCATACGTTTTGAACCCAAGTACCGCATGTCCGATGCGTTGCGTGGCCTGGAAGGCTTTAGCCATTTGTGGATACTCTGGATTTTTTCAGAAAATGTAAGGCTAGATGCTCTGGGCGAAAACCAATGGAACCCTACGGTCCGTCCGCCTAGACTTGGTGGAAACAAGCGTTTGGGCGTTTTTGCCACCCGCAGCAGTTTTCGTCCCAATCCCGTGGCCATGAGTTGCGTAAAAATCGAAGAGATTCGTTTGAACGTCAACGACGGTGATTACGCAGGCCCCGAGATCGTCGTCAGCGGCGCCGACCTTATGGACGGAACCCCTATCGTAGATATCAAGCCCTACTTGCCCTATGCCGACTCCATTCCCCAGGCCTTGGGCGGCTTTGCAGAAAAAGCCTGCGAAAAGGTTTTGCAGGTGGATTTTCCGGAGGCGTTGGCAGCCCAGGTGGGAAACAAGCTGGAATCCCTCATTGAAATTCTGGAACAAGACCCTCGCCCTGCCTACCAGCAAAATCCAGAACGTGTGTACGGTTTCAGGTTCGCAGGCTTTGAAGTCAAATTCAGGGTACAGGGCTCGGTTTTGACGGTCGTGGACTTAATTGTACTGTGACTTAGTCACATTCGCTCGCATCCTCATTAATCGTTTATGTTCAGAGGAATGGTTTTTACAGTATTTATTCCCTGGATTCGTACGATGTATTTTCCCGCAGAAAGTCTACGCTTGCAAAGCTGCAAAATCTCGGCATAGCTTTTATCTACCGGTTGGAAACTCTCGACTTCTTGACCCAGGGCAGAATAGACTTTTACTCCCTTGATGTCGGTGACGCCTCCGTTCAGTGTCTTGAAAATAGCCTGCGTTGCCGAGGAAGACTGTGCTTCGAGCTGGTTGGAAGAACTTGATTTCGCGTCGCTGGATGAACTGGAAACTGGGCTTGCGCTCGAGGAACTTGTCTCGGCGGTGGCGGAGCTATGAGCCTTCAGCATTTGTTCGGCGTAACGTTCTCCCAGGGTGCGGTAACCGGCCGCGTCAAAGTGAACGCGCTGTCCATCTTGAAGCATGCCGCTAATGCCCTGGGCGGAAGCCACGTAAAAGTTCTTGGACTGCTTGGGCAGTTGGCCGATAATGCTGTTCATGCCGCTGCAGGTTCCGTTGGGATGGACTTCCCCTGCAACAAGGGGTGTGTTGGCGTCCAAACCTAGGTCCTTGACCAGATTTTCGTAAATACCCTTGACGCGGCTGGGCCAGTTGTTTTGGCCACTGTTGGTTTCTCCCTGGTGCAGAAGGATGCCCTTGATGACTCCCACTTCCTGTGCCTTTTTGCCCATTTCAACCAGGCGACCGTAGGGATTTCCTCCATAGTTGTTGATTCTATTGGTCATCCAGCTTTCCGCTCTGCTGACATAGCTCTTGTAGTTGTCTTTTTCAAAAAGC
>JABUUR010000154.1 GCA_021443065.1 Fibrobacter sp. | reverse complement strand
GGTCAAGCCCGGGATGACAGGTTGCGGGGGGAGGTCCCGGGGAAAGGCCGGGATGACAGAAAACCAAGCCCGGGATGATAAAAAGGGAGCGAAAATGATTATTTTGCAGGTTTGGATTTTTTCTTGCGCCAGGTCTTGAGCTCGTTATACAAGGTGCTGATCGTGTAAACGAACAGCATGAACTTGAGGGTGTTTGCCGGGGTGTTCAAGTTGCACATTCCCCAGGCGATGGAAATCAGGGGAAGGTGGATCAGGTAGGGGTAGAAGGAGGCCTTCCCCACCTTGCGGACAATGCCCACACAGAAAATCCGGGCCATAAAGCCCTTGCCGCTGAGAAGACTCAAAAGGAACATTCCGTAAAGCAGAATGGGCAGGGAATGGTGACAGAAGTAGTTCCAACCCGGGTTTGCATCGGGCCTAAGCAAAAAGAGGCTAGCGTAAATGAGGCCAAGCACTAGGGCCTGAGCCACGCCGCTCAAGTAATCGCGCTTAAGGAAATCGAAGACACCCTCCTTGTAGAGGCGGTAAAGCACCATGCCGAACAGGTATTCAAAGACTCGGACCGGCGCAAAGATATGGAAAAAACGGTACTTGGCGCCGTAGCCGTCAAACCACAGGTCTCCGCTCAGTCCAAAGAAAACCGCCCACAAAATTCCGGGAATAAAAAGCGTTCCGGAAAGCACCCAGAGGGTACGGCGGTTCTGCCTGAAAAGCCAACGGCTGAACCAGGGCGTAATGGCATAGCAAAGGAAAAAGCTGGTCAAGGACCAGGAGGGTTCGTTCAGTTTCATGCCAAGGTCCGGGACGAAGGACCAGGTGAGCGTCAAGTGCAAAAGCAGGCTGCGCCAGGGATGCACCATCTTGGCAAGGCCCGCCGAAAAGCAATCGCCGATTTCGGAAAAGCCCGGCAAGTGGGTGTAGCCGCTGAACTTGTACACCAGCACAACGAACATGAGCAGCGTCATGAAAAAATGAAGGCGGTACAACTTTGCGATGCGGCCAAACATGAAGGGCACCACAGGAACGTGACGTTCAGGATCGCTGAACTTGCTTGCAAAAAGGAAACCCGCCAGCACATAGAACATTCCTGCGGCAAAGGCGGGAGCGTTAACGACGGGAGTAAGCCAACTGTAGGCGGCCATGTAGCCCAGGGCGTTGGAACTGCCCAGGTGGAGCATCACGATGTTAATGCTTGCCAAAAGTCGAAGGCCGTCCAGCGCCGGAAAATAATCGCGCAGGCGCTTGGGCGCAGTTGCACTTTGTTCGTTGTTCTGCCTTTGCTCGTTACCTTGCATAGGGCAAATTTAGATTTTTTTCTGCTGCCGCATGGAGGCGAAAGCCTTGGAACGCCTGCGGGCAGATTCCTGAAGGTCTACGGACTCATCGTATTCGTCCACGATTTCGCGGCCGAGGATTTCTTCCAGCACATCTTCGAGACTCACGACCCCGGCGATGGCACCCCATTCGTCCACGACACCCACGATGTGGCCCCGCTGTTTTAAAAAACGAAGCAACAACTTGTCCAGGGTGACGCTGTCGGGAATCAGTTGCAGCGGTCGCATCAACTGGCGCAATTTAATATCGCGATGGCCCTCGGCCAACTTGTTGTAGGCATCCCGACGCAAGACGATTCCCACCCAGTTGTCCTTGTTCTTGTCGTAAAGAGGTACGCGGGAAAAGGGCCAGTTGCCCCTCTCCTCCAAAGTTTCGCCCAAGGTCTTTTCGGCGGAGAGCGAGAATACCACCTGACGCGGTGTCATCACCTTGCGAACAGGGACAGAGTTCAACGCGAGAATGTTCTTGATGACCAGGGATTGCTGGCGGTCGATTACATCTTCGCGAAGTCCAAGACTCACCAAGCTGTTGATGTCCTCGATGCTGACTTCTTTTTTATCTTCGCTTTCGTGGGTCCAGTACTTTGTAAGAGTCAGGCAGAGCCAAATCAAGCCCGTGCAGGAAAGCACCTTGGTAATGTAGTAGAAAGCCACGGACACCAGCGGTGCCACCACCTTGGCCTGCTTTACGCCCAAGGTCTTGGGAGTGATTTCTCCAAACAAAAGAATGAGTATAGTAAGGACGATGGGCAACGCCACCTGGCCCGCAGGGGGCAGGCATTTTACCGCAAGGGCCGTGGCTATGGAGGCACCCGCCGTATTGGCGATGGTGTTTACCACCAGCACCGAGGCGATGTAACGGTCGATGTTCTCCTTGACATGGGTAATGTAGCGGGCCGTGAATTTTTTCTGTTTTTGCAAAGACTCTATGGTCGCCGGGGTCACACTATAAAAGGAGGCCTCCGTCACAGAACAGAACGCCGAGACAGAAAGGCACCCCAGAACGGTTAGTACGATAGATAACATTATTCAAAATCCCACAATCTAGGTTCAACTGCCCAAAGCCTGTTCTGCTCCACCTCCGCGATAAAATCCGTAAAGGCCTTGGCACTGGGATTGGGCAAGGTGTATGTTTTGTCAGAATCCAGGAAAATCAAATCGACTTCGTTTTTTTCATTGATTTTTGCCAAACGTTTTGCCGCATCGATGGCATTGTCAATGCCGCCTATTTCGTGGACAAGACCAGACTTGAATGCCTTGTAGCCGATCATTACACGGCCTCCACCGTACGAGGAATCCACCGTCGCCTGGGGAATGCCGGTGGCCTTGGAGACCACACCGGTAAAGCGTTCGTAAAAGTCGTCCATGTATTCCTGGAGGGCATTTTTTTCTACATCGGTCCAAGGCCTAGTGTAGGTTTCGGCATCAGCATATTCGTGGGACTTTACCGACTCGCCTCGAACGCCCAACTTGGACAACAGACCCGAGGCGTCCACCTTGCCGCCATAGATTCCAATGCTCCCCACGATAGCCATAGGTTCCGAAACAATATGGTCGGCACCGCAGGCGATGTAGTAGCCCCCGGACGCACCGATGGAACCGATACTTGCCACCACGGGGATCCCCTGTTCACTCACGTCACGTAGGGCCGCCCAAATCTTATCAGAAGCAATGGCGCTGCCCCCCGGCGAAGACACGCGAACCACAAGAGCCTTGGCACCGGTGTAAGGCAAACGGCGCAAGGATTCGAGGGCCATTCTTTCGGTACCGTTGTCGATGGAACCATCGATGTTCAAGACGGCAATGGAAGAACGCCTGGACCAGTTTTCGTCCAGAATCTTTTTATCCGTGGGCCGCCATGTGCGGTAACGGGCCTTGGGAATATCCACGTCAAAAAATGTCTTTAATGCGTAAGACGGAACCTGGTCAATGTACAGGATTGTATCCACCAGGCCCAGGGACTTTGCAGCCTTGGCGGTCACCAGAGGTTTTGCCGCAATGGAATCCAAGTAGGCGACCATCTTGTCTTGATCCATACCCTGACGGACCTTTCGATTGGCGACCAAGGTAGATATAATGTTCCACATATCCTTGTACAGGGAATCCATATTCGAACGGGCTTCCACCGACATTGAGTCGGCAATGTATGGTTCTACGGCAGACTTGAACTTGCCATGGCGAAGGAACTCCACCTTGACACCCAGCTTGTCGAAGAAGCCTTTATAATATAGTCTGCTGCCGCCCAAGCCCCGCCAGTTCAAGTGGGCAGAAGGCTCCACCACAATGCGGTCTGCATTGGATGCGGCCACCAACACAGAGGGGCGGACATCGTCGAGATGGGCAACCACCTTGCCGCCCTTGGCCTGCAATTTAAGAATGGCTCGATTAATTTCGTTGGACACTCCCAGGTTTCCCCTGTAGCCAGCAAAGTCAAGAATCACAAGGCCGCAGGAAGGGTCTCGGTAAATATGTTCGAACAAATTGCGAATTTTCCAGATGCTTGTGGGAGTCTTTTTAAAGAGCGAGTTGGAGACCTCGGCATCGGATACTTGCATATCCAGGGGAATCCGGATAATCTGGGCGGAACGGAATGCCTTGGGATTTCGTGACGTGTGAAAACCCCACGCGCCACCCTTGGGCAAAAAGTCGTCGTACACGTGGAGAGCCACGTTGTTGTACGCACCGAAACTTGTAGACAAAGTAAGTTTGAATTCATCCTTGCCGTAAATAGGAACCTGCAATGCGCCGCGAATCCCATAAATTTCCAATTCCAACAGCAACCGATGGTCCTCGAAATTTTCCACATCGTAGCTGACATTGAAACTGTCGCCTATTTTTAAAGTCAAGCCGGCATTTTGAATTCGCCTAGAGGACTCCGGCCCAAAGTAAAGCAGGTTGTCGCAGGAATAGCCCAAGGAAAGGAACTTCAAGGGGCGGTAAATCAGGCCCAACCCCGCATTCCACTCCGTGCCGTCAAAATCGGCACTGCGGAAAGCCCCTGCACGCACGCCCCAGAACAGGCTCCGGCTAAAGAGGTCGTTGGAGTAGGTCACGTCCCATCGGGCTTCATCCAGGCCGCCCTTCCCCACCCGGTAGTCGAACCCGGCAGCCCAGTGCTCCAGGTTGCCCCCTATTTTAATTTCGGATACGCCGTCATCATAGTCATAAGATGCCAAAGCCCCCTTGGAATCCAGGGCGGAAAGGCCTGCGGGGTTCCCCCAGATGCCGTGGGCACCTTCCAGGGAGGTAAAGCCAGATTCTCCGGGGAGGTAGGCGTGGGAGAGGCCGGGGAGGAGGGAGATTACGAACAAATATTTGTTAAAAACTTTCATTACCAAACACTATAAAAGATTTCACAGGGATTCATCCAAAACTTAATAAAATTCCACATTTCTATTTTTTAAATTTGTTGTATGGACTTTCTTGAAATAAAAAAAAGGTTTTCACTATTAAAAAAAACTGATTTTTCCTTTATCGTCTTTTGGCTAGTCACCTACATAACAAGACTTTTTCAATTATTACATCTGTACTTTAGTGATACTCCCTCTGGCGGACCATTCGTTGAAAGACCATGGTCTGGCTTCATTTGTGCTGCGATTGCAGACCTCGCCGCATTTTCAATCTCCGGAATTATTTTCGCATTAGCATCGTTTAGGCACGACAAGACATCTAAAGTTATCCGTGTTACAATATCCATAGTCATCCTTTTCTATTTAATATTCTGTGGAGTCAATGACCAAATCATGCGTTGGATGGGTCAACACATCACATTATCATTCCTCTCCACATACTCTGTATCCAAGTTAGAACCAAATCTTGTTTCAAACATAATATCCACAGGGCTGTGGAACTTTGTCCTGGCAATCCTTATAGTCGTAACAGCAACCATATTCTGGATAGCCTATCAAAAAAAAGTCACCCCGATAAATTCTTCAAAAGCACTTCTATGTTCATTCATTATTTTCTTGTCAATTTTTACATTCGTTAGCTGGAATGCAAACGATTTCTTTAAACCGTGCCATATTCGCTGGCAGAGAATTCAGCCCCCCTACATAACCATCTTCGACGAACTGGAATATCAGAAACAACACAGCGTCAAGCCAAGCAACTACGCAGAGGGAATCACACTTCTTGGAGGGGATACAAACGAAGATTTTCCGTTTTATCACAAAGTTGAAAACGAACTCGCATTTATGAAGGAATTCATGGAAAAGCCTCTGTCCGAGAAAAAAGATGTCATTTTACTTTCTCTTGAGAGTTTTCGCGGTTGGGTTGGAGATTTTAGAATAGAACAAAATTGTAACCGCATGCCAAACTTGTGCAAGCTCGGCAAGCGAGGTACTTTGTTTCCGTACACGTATAGTGTGGGCTATCCTTCCACAGAAGGTATGCTGGGGTTACAACTTGGAATATGGAGCCATCCAAACAAGATCTTTCTTAGCAGTTTGCAGCACGTGCGCGCTAAAGCCCTTCCTGAGATTCTTGGTGAAGCCGGTTACCACAGAATCGTACTCACCGCAGCCGAACCAAGTTTCGATAATTTTACTCCCTGGTTTGAAAAATGGTTTGACGTAAGCGAGTACAATCCAGATATCAACACCGACATCCCCCTAGCGAAACGCTTTATAGAAATGTACGAGAATCGACCTCTTGACAAGCCTCTCTACTTTGAATGGATCAACTTTGTCACCCACACCCCATTCAATGTTCCAAAGTCCTACGCTACCCCTGCGGCCACCTCCGATGAACGCTACGAACAAGCAGTGGCATATTTGGACAGTGCCATCGGCATTATTTTAAATTGCATCGAAAAAAGTCCTAGGGTAAACGAAACCATCATCATTGTTACTGGCGACCATTCTATTGCAAATGGCAAGGCTCAAAAAAAACTTGATGAACTAGGTGAAACTAACAGCACATACACCTGGACCACATTCATCTGGGCTGGTACAGGAATTCCTGAAGGTTTATCCATAACAAAACCAGTTTCACACATAGACTTCGCACCTACGGTGCTCTCCCTTTTAGGAATCCGGGCTTCTAACAACTTTGTTGGACACAACCTTTTTGCCGAAGAATTCCACCCGACTTTCTCATTCAGGCATAACGACGCCATAATGCGAAACAATGAGTTTGCTATTTTTGCACGATTCCAAGACAGCAGTTTTACCCACGCACGAATCCAAAGCCACATTGTAGATTGGGATACCACAGAGACTATCGGAGGGTTCATTGCGGAGCAAAAAGCCGAAGGAAATTTTACAGCAGAGGCAAAGGCACTTATTGACGCAATGGATGCATGGGCGTGGGTTTTGGATAAGGGTATTCTTGCTCCTTAACCGTCCATCATGAAATCGTATTTTCGAATATTTGTTATTTTTTTTACTAAATAGTCTAATGAACATGACCAAAGTTATAACATACGGCACTTACGACCTTTTGCACCAAGGACACATCAACCTTCTCAAGAGAGCAAAAGAATTGGGCGACTACCTTATCGTAGGCGTCACTAACGATAATTTTGACCGAGATCGAGGCAAACTCAACGTTAGAAACAATGTTTTAGAACGGGTGGAAGCAGTAAAGTCCACCGGCCTTGCCGACCAAATCATTATCGAAGACTACGTTGGTCAAAAAATCGATGACATTCAAAAATATGACGTGGATATTTTTGCCATAGGCTCAGACTGGGAAGGAAAATTCGACTACCTTAACGAATTTTGCAAAGTGGTTTACTTACCCCGCACCGAAGGCATTTCAAGCACAATGCTTAGAGAAAAAAACACCGCTGATGTCCATATCGGAATCATCGGATGTGGTCGTATAGCAAAGAGATTTCCATCAGAAGCAAACGTTGTTAGTGGAGTTTCTGTAACTGCGGCCTACGATATTGATAAGGGCAACAGCCAAAACTTTGTAAATGCATTTAATGACATCACCGTCTACGACAACATTCAAGATTTCTACAAGAACGTAGATGCAGTCTACATTGCAACACCCCATTTGTCTCACTACGAAAAAATCAAGAAATCGATTCTAGCAGGAAAGCACGTACTTTGCGAAACCCCAATGGTGTTAAAAGAGGAAGAAGCCAGGGAACTTTACTCGTTGGCCGAAAGCAATGGTATCGTTCTAATGGAAGCAAATAAAACCGCACACTGTCCCGCATTCAACCACCTAATGGTGGTGATCAAGTCAGGACTAATCGGAGATGTAGTAGACATCGAAGCCTCCCTCTCCCAGTTGCTTGATAAAGGCGGAAGAGAATTCGATACCAAGCAAGCCGGTGGCGCCATGTTCGAGCAAGGATCCTATCCACTGCTCCCTATTCTAAAACTCATGGGCACAGACTACCTAAATTTGGAATTATTCTCTCGTATGGAAAATGGGGTGGACATTCACACAAAAGGCGTCTTTAGGTACCCCAAAGCAGTTTGCACGTTTAAAGTCGGACTAGGAGTAAAAACCGAAGGTGACCTTGTCATCTCAGGAACCAAGGGATATGCCTATGTTCCCGCCCCTTGGTGGAAAACAGACTATTTTGAACTGCGTTACGAAAACCAAAACGACAACAAGAAGTTCTTCTACAAGTGGGACGGTTTCGGCCTACGTTACGAAATTCAGGAATTCATCAGCTGCATTTACAATCATCGTTTGAGTTCCGCAAGACTTCGCCGTAGAGAAAGTATCTGCATGGCGAAAATTATGGAACAGTTCAGCGAACACAAGAATTTTTTTGAAATTTAAAGTCTAACAAGTATGGCTCATCCAATGATTAATTTTACCGTAGGTCCAGTACAGTCTAGTGAAGCAGTTCTTGCTATCGGTGCTGAACAAGTACCCTATTTCCGCACTGCAGAGTTTTCCCAGATTATGCTTGAAAGCGAAGCACTGATCAAGAAATTTGCCTATGCAACCGAAGACTCCAAGGTCGTATACATTACCGGTTCCGGTTCTGCCGGTATGGAAGCCGCCATCATGAACACCTTGTCTCCTAAGGATAAGGCCATCGTCATTAACGGCGGAAGCTTCGGTCATCGATTCGTTGAACTCTGCGAGCTCCACGAAATACCCTTTTCAGAAGTCAAACTGAGCGCAGGTAAAACTCTAAAAGCCGAACATCTTACAGAATTCGAAGACAAGGGCTATACCACCTTTATCGTAAATAAGCACGAAACATCCACTGGGGTTCACTACGACATGAATCTTATCAGTGATTTCTGCAAACGCAACAATCTTTTCCTCATCGTTGATTGCATCAGCACCTTCTTGGCAGACCCATTCAACATGTCCGAACTCGGTGCAGACATCATGATTACCGGCTCGCAAAAGGCTCTGGCATGCCCTCCGGGAATTTCCATCATGGTCCTTTCCCCAAAAGCTATTAAACGCATTGAAGAAACCAAATGTAAGTGTCAATACCTGGATCTGAAGATTGCTCTTAAGAATGCCGAACGAGGACAAACCCCGTGGACTCCTGCAGTGGGAATCCTTTGCCAGATCCACACTCGCCTTCAAGAAATACAGGCCAACGGCGGTGTGGAAGCAGAAATCAATCGTACCGCAGGATTAGCCAAATACTTTAGGGAAAACATCAAGAATCTTCCCTTTGAAATCATTTCGGAATCCCTATCCAATGCAGTGACACCGCTTCATCCCACAACAGCCTCAGCCAATGACATTTTCCTTAAGATTAAGGATGAGTATGGCATGTGGATTTGCCCCAATGGAGGAGAGATGAAAGACTCCGTATTCCGCGTGGGCCATATCGGAGCGCTAACAACAGCAGACTACGACAAACTAATTGACGCATTTAAGGACCTACAGGCAAAGGGCGTTATCTAATGAAAGAAATGTCCATGCAAGAGCAACGTGATATGATGTTGGATATCCTAAAGGATATTCACGCTTTTTGCGAAAAAGAAAACATCATGTACTCACTGGCATACGGAAGTTTGATTGGAGCCATCCGCCATCAAGGTTTTATTCCCTGGGATGACGATATTGACATATGCATGCCTCGTCTAGATTACGAGCGATTCATCAAGTCCTACAAATCCGACAAGTACGATGTCGCCTTCTGCGGTGAGGGATGTAAATATGACTGTCTCATTGCATACGCCCGAGTCTTCGACAAAAAAGAAACTATCGCAAAAAATGCGCATTGGATTTCGGAACGAACTGGACTATGGATTGACGTGTTTCCTTTAGACGGGGTTCCCGAAGATCCTAAAACATACGAAGCTCTTTTTGAAGAAATGCGAAAAGAATGGGAAAGAATCATTCCAAAGAAAGTTCAATTTACAAGAATTACAGACCAGCAAGGTATAAAAAACAAGTTGCGTCTGCTTAAGAAAAAAATCAAATTGCTGAATGGCCTCGGTGGACACAAGATGCAAAGGGTTTTCAACAAAAAAATGGTTGCAATCCCCTACGAGGGAGCAAAATACTATTCAAACCTTGCTGTTCTTGATGGTGGATTAGAGCACATCCCTGCGGAAACCTTTCAAGAGACCATCCTGATAAAATTCGAAGATACTTACTTTAGGGCGATGAAAGGCTATGACCTCATGCTAAAAACCTTCTATGGCAATTATATGGAATTACCCCCTGAAGAAAAACGGATCCCGCACCAGTCCTACATACGATTCTATTGGAAAAACAAGTAGCCTCCCCAAAAGTACGCTCCTATCGAATGTCATCCATAAAGCAACAGACAATCAATAGTTCAAAATGGAACTTTATTGAACGAATAACCGTTCAAGCCATACAGTTCGTGATGGGCGTCATCATGGCCCGTATGTTACTACCCTCCGACTACGGAACCATCGGATTGTTGGCTATTTTCTTTGAGGTTTCCCAAGCGTTCATTGATAGCGGTTTCAGTTCCGCACTGATTCGAACAAAGTCTCCCTCCGAAAAGGATTACAGCACTGTATTCTATTTCAACCTGGCAATTTCCGTTGTAATATACGGCATTCTATTTGTCACCGCCCCCTGGGTTGCGAATTTTTTTGAGATAGAGTTACTCAGTTCCATTCTAAGGATACAAGCCATAACCCTTATCATCAACGCGATTATGGCTGTCCAAATTGCCATGCTCAATGTCAAACTGGACTTTAAATCTTTGGCAAAAATGAAAGTTACCGCCACGCTCATTAGTGGACTTTGCGGTATTGCATTTGCATATGCAGGATTCGGCATCTGGGCTTTAGTTTACCAACAGATTATCGCCGCAGTAATAAACCTCATATTCATCTGTTGTGTTTGCCGATGGATTCCCCGCGGAGGTTTTTGCATGGAATCCTTCAAACGCCTAGGGGCATTCGGAAGTAGATTGCTTGCAGCAGGTATGCTTCATACAGTCTACAAAAACATGACTACTTTTGCCATCGGTAAATTTTATTCACCCCAGGATCTCGGTTTTTACTCTCGAGGAAACCACTTTTCAGACCTTCCAGGAAATACAATCAATGGAGTTCTCCAAACAGTAACCTATCCAATTCTTGCAAAAATTCAAGATGATGAAGTGCAGCTCGTTCGAGTTTATCGAAAATACATCCGCATCACGTCCCTAGCCATTTTCTTTGTTTCCGGATTACTTTGTGCCCTAGCAAAACCAGTCATTCTTCTTTGCCTTACCGACAAATGGTCTCCGGCCATTATCTATCTGCACATTTTCGCATTTTCCAGTATGTTCGACCACCTAAGCACAATCAACCTAAACCTGCTTAAGGTTAAAGGTCGTTCAGACTTGTTCTTGAAATTGGAAATCATCAAGAAAACAATTTCCATTGCAATTCTAATTTGCGCCATTCCCTACGGAGTACTCGCCATTTGTCTCTCCAAGCTACTGTACAACCAGATTGCTGTTTTCATCAACACCTATTACACAGGTAAGCTTTTTAATCTAGGCTACGTTCAACAAGTAAAAGATTTTTCTCCCTACTTAATCCGCAGCATTATTGCCTGCACACCGGCATTTTTGTTAACATTTTGGGAGCTTCCCCATCTAGCAACCATTTTCCTCGGTGGAGTTTTGTCCTTCAGTCTCTATGTATTTATGCTACGCAACAATGACGATATGAAGGAATTGATTCACTTATTCAAAGCCAAACTTAAAAAGAAACATGAAACTCACTAAACGCTTAAAATTAACTATAAAAAAATACTGTAACAACAAAACAAAGAAGAATCCAAAGGCAGTATTTTTCTATCCTCATACCAATTGTCAATTGGACGGATATGACATTCTCAATGGAGAGTCCGATAACGTTTTATGTCTTTTTAATGACATGATTCGTGATGAAAAATATAAGGACTACCAATTCTTTATTCTCTACTACCACGCAAACCGTCTCCAAAGCTACAAAGATTACTGCAAAGATTATAATCCTAAACGAATCCATTTCGTCTACTTCAATGATTACAAAGCCATTCGTATCGCAATTTATCAGTGCTACACAGTATTTACCGACTCCGACTATACCCGTATTGACTACAGATCCAAAAATCAAAGAATTGTATGCTTAAACTACTTCGGAGGACTCATCAAAAATGAATTCCATCGTTGGGAAAGGCATGGTGGCTATCAGAAAATGCTGCAAGAACAGAAAGCAATGCATGAACTTTACGACTTCCATCTATCCATATCTGACATCTGCTCCAAATTCATAGCCTTAGACAACTGTCACTATTACTCTAATTTTCTTTCCTTGGGATTTCCACGCAATGACATTCTCTTCAAGGATTATTCCGAATTGCGTAGCCAGATTGAGAAGTTGGTTGGTTTTAAGTTTGAGCATTTAATCACTTACGTCCCCACCCATCGTGATTATGAAAACCCTGCCAGAGAATTCTATGACTCCTCTAAAGCAACGATTCGCTCAATCTGGGGGTATGTCACTCCCGAGGAATTAGATTCTCTAGAAGACATTCTTGCAGAAACGAACACCTTGATTATCGCCAAAGTGCACCCCATTCAAGATGCTCAAACCTCCGTTATTTCAAAGGATGCCCGCAAGCATATTTTTTTCTATAAAGATCTCGCTCAAAACATCAAAACAAGTCTCAACCCGCTACTTTCGATTTCAGACAGTATAATTACAGATTACACCACCACAGTATACGATTATCTCTATTTAGACCGTCCAATTATCTACTATTTTTATGATTTGGAAAAATATCGTGCAACAAGGGGATTTTTCATTGAACCCATTGAAACGGTATGCGCAGGGCACATAACGTACAAAATCGCAGAACTGCAACAAGCAATTAAGGATATAGCCCAAGGGCAAGATCCAGAAAAACAGAAACGCAGATTCCTTCGTGAGTTATTCATAAAAGATATTGATGCAAACTCCACACAACGAATAAAAAATCATTTCTTTCCCACAAAATGACTTTATTTCGAGAGAAATATGATAGCTTTGTACGTGGGCTTCTTACTGCTATAGCCTTACACGAAATAAACCAGGCCGCATTCGTCCGAAAAAACAACATGCTTTCCATTGTTATCTGTTTCGTATGTATGATTCTAATGGCACTTCTTTTCTGTTTTTGGCAGATTTCATTCTCGCCTAGGAAATAAGCTTTTAGATTTTTCTACATTTGAGGCAGATGTTAAAATAAGGATAAAAATGTACTACGTCAACCCAATTATCAAAGAATTCTTTAGAACCAACCAGCCCGAAGGCCGCGGCACCTACATACGCCTGGACCAAAACGAAAACCCTGATGGAATTCCAAAGTGGCTCTTTGACAAGGCCAT
>JABUUR010000286.1 GCA_021443065.1 Fibrobacter sp. | reverse complement strand
CGGGAGAAAGTTTTGCCTAAATTGTCCGTTGTCTACGAGCCTGCCTGCGCTGGATGTACCTGTTCAAAAAGTCAAAGAACTGCTCCGTCTTGGAGTTGTCCTGCTTGTTGCGACGGATAGACAATACGATATCGCGCTTGAACTCCGTGTTGGTGATTGCCAACAGTTTGACTTTCTTGTGGTCCATTTTACCCCACGAAAGTTCCGGCCAGAAACTGACCCCGATGCCTGCGGCCACTGCTTCTTTGATGGCTGCTGCGTTGTCGCTTTCGAAGGTGACGTTGGGGTGAAAACCGATGCGGTTGCAAAGTGTGTTGCAGATTTCGCGGTATTTTTTCGATCCGTACAGACTGATGAATTTTTCTTCCTTCAAATCGAACAGTGAAATAGATTCCACTTTTTTATACTTTGCGGTATTGGGTACGGCCAGGTAAATCTTTTCGCAATAAACTCGGGTTTCGTCGCTGTTGATGTTGTCCAGTTCCGGCTTGTAGGTGGCGTAGGTCCTGATGCAAATATCGAATGCTCCTGTCTCTTCGTTCTGTACAAGGTCCACGTTGATTTCGGAATTGTCTTGCTTGTATTCGATGACCGCATTGGTAATCAAGGTGGAGGCCGCAAGAACGTTCAGCATGACATTGTTGTTCTGCTTTTCGGCTGTAGAACGCAAAAGTTCCGGGAGTGCCACCATGTTTTCGTACAGGGGCAGCACCTTGTCGTAGAAAAATTTACCGCTTTCGGTAAGTTTGATGTTTCTCCCGGAGGTTTTGAACAGGGCCACCCCAAGTTCGTCTTCCAGTTTGTGAATGGCCTGGGTCAAGGCGGGTTGCACAATGCAGAGGTTCTTGGCGCTTTGGGTCACATGTTCCGTGCGGGCCACTTCAATAAAGTATTTAAGTTGAGTCAATTCCATACCCTACAATATAGGCAAAAATAACAGGTGTTCCCAGACTTTTTAATAAGAAATTTCAAATTATAGATTCTTTTTACATTGATAATCAAAATTTATGAATGTGATATAAAGAAAGTATTAGTCAAAAGAGGCGACTGTTTCTACATTTTGCGCAGCTAGAAGAACTTGAGACACTCTAAAAAAATGATTTTCATATAAACTAACAAATTTTCCCAGGTACGATCATGGAATGGCTGATTAATCTCTTTACCGGAACTTCGGTTGCACAACAAGTGGTTGTTCTTTCGTTTACCGCGGCAGTTGGCCTTATGGTAGGCAAAGTCAAGGTGAAGGGTGTTAGCCTTGGCGGGGCGGGTGCATTGTTCGTGGGAATCCTGATGGGGCATTTGGGGCTGCGGCTGGACCCTGATGTACTGCATTTTATGCAGGAATTTGGCTTGATTCTTTTTGTCTATACCATCGGTATGCAGGTGGGGCCCGGTTTCGTAGATTCCATTCGCCGTCATGGACTTGTGCTGAACGTTCTTGCGGTAAGCGTGGTGCTTATGGGCGTCCTTGTGACCCTATGCCTTTACCTTTATACGGACATGCACGACAACGTTCCCGTGCTTATCGGAATGTTGTGCGGTGCCGTGACGAACACTCCTTCCTTGGGTGCTGCAAACTCGGCCTTTGCCGCGGCGGGTGCCGACACCTCCCTTACGGGAATCGGGTATGCCGTGGCCTATCCTTTCGGAGTCATGGGGATTATTCTGGTGATGATTCTAATCCGCATGTTCTTTAAGCAGAATCCTCAAAAGGCCGCCGATGACTACGCCGCCGAAATCGCCGCCACCCGCAAGGAAATTGTCTCTTGCAGCCTCCTGGTAGAAAACAAGAACCTCTTTGGAATCGCCCTGAAGGAAATTCCCGACCTGGTTTCCTGCGGCGTTGTGATAACCCGCCTGCTGCGAGGGGATTCCATTATCACGCCTAATGGAAAGACTGTGATTTTGGAAGGGGACAAGGTCCATGTCGTTGGAATGCCCGAAGCCGTTGCCACTATGGAAAAGGTAATCGGAAGCCGTCTGGCTACGCCCATTACCAAGAACAACAGCAGCCTTGCCACAAAATCCATCTTGGTGACCAACAAGAAAATGCTCGGCAAGACCATTGGTTCCCTGGCTTTCCCGGAACGTTACGGGGTGAACGTCAGTCGCGTGGTCCGTGGTGAATTCAAGTTCACGGGCCGTCTGGATTTGCGCCTCAAGTTTGCAGACAAACTTCTGGTGGTCGGCCCCGCCGAAGGAATCGAAGCCGTCGCAAAGGAGTTGGGCGACTCCCTGCAGGCCCTGGACCATCCGGAAATCATCCCCGCCTTTGTGGGAATTTTCCTGGGCATCGTTGTAGGCTCCGTCCCCATTGCCATTCCCGGGATGCCCACGCCCTTGAAACTTGGCCTTGCGGGGGGCCCGCTGGTCATAGCCATCGTGCTTTCTCGAGCCCGTAAAATCGGCCCCTTGAATTTCTTTATGGCGGCCAGCGCGAACTTGATGCTTCGGGAGTTGGGCATTACCTTGTTTTTGACCTGCGTGGGCCTCAATGCCGGCATAAGGTTCTTTGACGTGCTTTTAAACGGCGATGGCCTTTACTACATGGGCCTTGCAGCGCTCATCACCTTTATCCCCTTGATGGTTGCGGGCGTTGTAGGCAGGCTCGTGTTCAAGGTGAACTACCTTAGCCTTTGTGGCATGATTGCAGGCTCCATGACAGATCCTCCGGCCCTTGCCTTTGCCAACGGCATGTCCAACAGCGAGGCGGTAAACGTGGGCTATGCGTCGGTTTACCCCCTGACCATGCTGCTGCGAATTTTAAGCGGACAGGTGCTGGCGATCCTGCTGTATACGGCGACCTAGTTCTTGACTGCCGCCCGAATCCGTCGGATTTTGCCCCGGTCGCGGCTTTGGTTCGGCACTGTTTTTGCAATATCTTGCTAAAAAAGGACTTTTTAGCGAAGGCCTGTTCCTCTTTGCCTTATAAATGTGTATTTTTCAAGGAAAAGTGAACCGTAAAAATACGGTGTTTTGTTTGTTATTTAGAGGTTTTGATGAAAAAAATTGTCATTGTGGCTTATGTGCTCAGGGTCCTGGGATTTGCGCTGGTGTTGCTCAGCCTGTTTGGCCATACCATTATCTTGAATCTGTTCCCGGGTTTGGAGGGGCACTCCATCAATCCCATTTTCTATTCCGGTGTGGTGGTTTATCTGGTTGGCGCGGTGATTCATTTCTTTGTGAATAAAAAGGAAAAGGAAAACCGTCGTCGCATCCAGATCAAAGAAGCCCAGGAACGCGCATTTGGCGATTACTCCGATGCAGATGAAACCGAAGGTGAATCCGGAAAGTAGTTTGGTATTTGTATGATTCAGATAGAACATTTGCACAAGACCTACCGTAGCGGTTTCTTGATGAAGCCGAAGCTTGCTCTCAAGGATGTAAGTTTTAAGGTAGAGCCTGGCCAGGTCTATGGATTTATCGGCCCCAACGGGGCTGGCAAGTCTACCACCATCAAGGTGCTGACCGGCCTTTTGAATTACGACTCCGGCAAGGTGCTTGTAAATGGCATTAGCCCCCGGGATGTCAAGAGCAGGACTTTTTTGGGATATTCTCCGGAACAGCCTTATTTTTATGACTACCTGAGCGGTCGGGAGCTTTTGCGGTTCTACGGAAAACTGGTGGGCCTCGACGGAAAGGAGCTGGAATCTCGAATCCATTGGGCACTGGAACTGCTCCATGCCGACAAAGACTGGATCGACCGTCGGTTGCGTTCCTACTCCAAGGGCATGATGCAGCGGGTGGGTATCGCCCAGGCAATTCTTGGCAAGCCCAAACTGTTGATTCTTGACGAGCCTATGAGCGGCCTGGACCCTATGGGCCGCCGCGATGTTCGCGAGGCAATCCTGTCCTTGAACCGCGACGGCGTTACCATTTTCTATTCCAGCCATTTGTTGAGCGATGTGGAAAGCATTAGCCACAAGGTGGCCATGATTGTGGACGGAAAAATTGTACGCGAGGGCACCGTAGACGAAATCACCGAATCTTGCGGCGTAGAATACCACGTTCGCACCCGTCAGGCCATACTTGCTGTCGACCTCCCCGAAGGGGTAACCCCCGCGGGCCACCCCCAGGAATGTGTCTGCGCCGACGGTGCCGCCCGTGACCGTCTGTTGCAGTTCTGCCTTGCCCAGGGCATTGCGGTAGAAAAAATGGACCACAAGCGCCCCAGCCTAGAAGACATTTTGACGGAGGAGATTGCCCGTGCCGACGCTTAAGCATATTGGCATTATTGCCCTCAATACGTTCCGCGAATCCATTCGCGACAAGATCCTCTACAACATCGTTTTTTTGGCCATTGCCCTTACCCTCTTTAGCATTGTGCTTGGGGAATGGTCCGTGTTCGACCGAGCCTATGTGATCAAGTCCACCACCTTGTCGGTCATGAACCTTTCGGGATTGCTGATTTCCATTTTCGTGGGCATCAGCCTTGTGCAAAAGGAAATCCAGCGCCGTACGGTGCTTACGCTGCTGTCCAAGCCCATTAGCCGCGCCGCCTTTATCGTGGGCAAGTACCTGGGTTTGCTTGCGGTGGTGACTGTACACTTGGCTATCTTGAGCGTTATTTACTACGTGATGCTTGCGGTGACAGATGCTGGCCCCACCTTGAGTCTGCTCAACGCCATTTACCTGATCTTTTGCGAGATGGCGGTGATTATCGCGGTGGCGCTCCTGTTCAGCAGTTTCAGCAGCACCATATTGAGCGCCCTGTTTACCCTGGGTGTCTATTTTGCAGGTCACCTGAGCAATCAACTTTTGGAACAGGTCCGCTTTGCCAGCCGCATGGGCGAAATGGGCGACGCTTCAACGGCCCTCTTTGAAAAGGCCGCCGTGGTGATACATGCGGTGTTCCCGGGGCTTTACCGGTTTAACGTGACCAATTACGTTGTCCATGGGGTGGCTCTTCCGGACATGTACCTGTTCTGGAATACCGTCTATGCCCTTGGATATGTTGGTGTATTTTTGGCTATTGCCAGTTGGTGGTTTAGCCGGAGGGATTTCCTATGAGAAACCAGTATATGGCGAAGGTCCTTGTGCACAACAAGGTTGTTACCGAGGACCAGATCAATGCCTATTGGAACAAGATTTCTGACACGAAGGATATTGGCCAGGTCCTGGTGGATGCGGGTGTCATTCCTCCGCCTACCTACATCAAGGTGCTTGCCTTTGTAAAGAATCTCGAAGCGAAGGCCGCTGCCGAGGCCCCCAAGCAGGCTTCCCCTGCCGCGCCTGCAACTTCTTCTGCCGCAGCCGCCCGACCTGCCTTTGGTGGCAAGGCGGACTCGCCCTACGCGCCTGCATCCGGCGCTGGATCTTCGGAGTCTGCGGGAGGTTTGCAAATCGAGGGCAACAACCTCTACGGCGAAAGTTCCACTTCCAACATGGAGGTAGAGGCCGTTGCAGGCCTGGAGGCTACCAGCATCAGTTCTTTCCAGGTAAAGACCGAACTTGACGAAGAACCTTTCGGTGAAAACGGTGAATTGCCTTCGCGCTTTGCCATTGCCTTGGGCGACGGAAAGCCTGTGGATGCGCCGGAGCACCTTCGCCCCATGACGAGCCTGCCCCAGATTCTGGCTTTTGCCCGCAAGTTTAACGCCACGGATGTGTACCTGTTTGCCGACCGCCCCATCATCATGCGTCAATCGGGGGCGTTGTTCGAGGTTTCTGAACAGCCTCTGGACTTGTCGCGCCTGAACGAACGTCTGGACGAAGCCTCCAAGGGCTTTTCCGACGGCTACAAGATTGTGGTCGGCCAGAACTTCAGCAAGACTCTCGGGCTTCCGGGTGCTGGCCGCGCCCGCATTACGGTGACTTGGAGCGGTACCACTCCCAGCATTTCCTTGCGTGTGATTCCTACTGAATCTACCTCCCTTGAAAACTTGTACCTGCCCCCTTTCTGCAACCAGTTTGCGGAACTTTCCAGCGGCCTCGTGCTGATTGCAGGCCCTGCGGCAAGCGGGCGCTCAACCACCTTGATTACCTTTGCAGAAGCCATCGCCGCCAATCGTGATGCCTACATCCAGACGGTGGAAAAGCCCATTGAACGCTTGCTGCAACCGGGCCGCGGTGCGGTTGCCCAGCGTGAGGTCGGCCTGCAGGTACGTTCCGGAATCGAAGGCATTGAACTTGCCATGCGCAGCGGTGCCGATGTTCTTTTCTTTGACCATCTCGAAAAGAACGAGGAACTTTACGCCCTGTTGCAGGCGGCCAATGCGGGCACTTTGGTGTTTGCCGTAACGGCGGGCAACAACATCCATTCCCTTCTTTCCCGCATTATCAATTCTGTGCCCGAACAGAACAGGGCCTCGTTGGCCAATGCCTTGGCAGACCAGCTGAAGGGCGTGATTGTGCAGCACCTTGTTCCCGTGGTTCAAAACCAGGGGCTGGTCCTGGCCTGCGAAGCCATGAAGATGACTTCGCCCATGGCAAACCTCTTGCGTCGTGGCGAAATTGCGCAACTCTCTGCTGCCATCAGCAGCCAAAAGGATTTGGGCGTGACCTTGGATGATTCCTTGCAGAAGTGCGTGGAGACAGGCTATATCGAAGGTGCCGAGGCCTGGAGACGCGCCTCCGATGCACGACGTTTTGCTGCGCACCATCCCGCTAACTCGTAGAGGTTTTACTATGGCTACAGAAATTGAATCCTTGTTGGAATATGCCTTGAATGTTGGCGCCAGTGAACTGATTGTTACCGAAGGCGCTCCTTCTGCAGTTCGTTTGTCTGGAAAGGTCTGTTCCATTCCTGATGCGCCCACCGTTGGTGTGGGCGGCCTTCGCGAAATTTTGACTTCCATGGATGGCGAATCCGGAACGGTAATGGGATCCTGGTGCGGTTCCAAGTGGCGGGTACGCTACTATCGTGCCGCCTTGGGTAACGCCGCGGTCTTTCGCCCTGTTCTTGGAGAATGTCCGGAATTTTCTTCCATAGGTGCTCCCGAGTCCATCAACTCCCTTTTGGGACTTAACTCCGGCTTGGTGGTGTTTGCAGGCCCTGCTTGCAGTGGCAAGACTACCACGGCAACGTCGTATATTTCTGCCCTTTGCCAGTCCAAGATCCTGCGAGTCAGTTTCTTGAATTTCAAAAAGGAAATTCCTGTAAAGTGCGGCCCCAGCCTTGTGCTGGATGACGATTCCGGTGATGTGGAACAGAAGGTGGTGCAGGCTCTTCGCAGTGGCACCGACCTGATTTGGCTGGGGGACTTTGACGGACAGGCCTTGATCCCCGTTTTGCACGCCGCCGAAGCGGGGGCGCTTGTGGTTCTCAATGTGACTGCGGGCAATTCCGTAGGAGTCATCGACGCTCTCGTCGGTGCTGTGTCTAACGAAAACCGCGACCTGGTTCGCAATATGCTTGCCTCTGTACTCAAGGCCGTTGTTGTCCAGCGTCTACTGCCCGGCACCCAGGGGGGGAGTACCGCCGCCTGGGAAATCCTTCTGGGATCCCAGAATGTTGCTGCAAAAATCCGCAACGGCGAACATTTTACCTTGCCCTCCATTCTTGCGGCTTCTGCAGCCGACGGAATGATGCTTATGGATGATTGCATAATCCAGTTGATGAATGCCGGGTACGTTTCTCCGGAGGATGCTTCCAGGTATGTGGCGAATCCCGCACGTCTTGGCTGATGCAACCGGTGGGGTGGTAAAAAAGGCGACCGCTTTGGCCGCCCTTTCGGTGCTTTCCGTGGCGGTCTGCGCCCAGGAACTCGCCCAGGAAATTTCCCAGGAGGTTGTCCAGGATTCTGCTGCGACCTTGGTTCACGAAGCCGCGACAAACCCCAATCAGGATTCTGCGGCTGTTCAAAACCTGGATTCTACCGCGTCCACGGTTCAAGACTCTGCACCAAATGCCGAAAGCCTGCTGACTTTGTTTGAAGCGCCTTCGGATACTGCGATGAATCCTGCCGCAATCCCTGCGACGCCCCCCGCAGCAGACTCTGCAAGTTTTCCCGTCCAGGCAAAATCCCCTTTGAAAACCGTTCTCTACCTTGGTGGCGGTGAACGCTCCCCCTGGTTCCATTTGGGAGTCTTGTATGCCATCGAGGAATACGGCATTCCTGTGGATTCCGTGGTGGGCACGTCTTGGGGCGCCTGGGTGGGCTCCCTGTGGGCCAAGGGCGTTCCGCTGGACGAAATCCAGAAGTTGATGAAGGATCCCGTCATTGCCCCCTATGTAGGCCACGATCTTTCGGACCCCACGAATACATTGGGTGTGGAAAAACGGGACGAATTCGAATTGCCTATTTCCGGCAAGGGCGTTCCCAGCATGCGCCAACGCTTTACCCTGGATGTTGACAGTAACGGTTTTGTCTCTCGTCAAAAGAAACGCCTATACCCCGATTCCATGGGTGTCAAGCGCTCCCTGGCCAAGGTTCGTTTTCAGGAAATTTTGTACAGGCAAGATGTGGGTTACAAGATTCCCTTTTCTGTTCAAGGCTGCAACGGCAGCGGGGGAGAACAGCCCGCCGATGTCGTAGAATCCCTGCCTTTGTGGAGCGAAAAAAAGGTCAAGGTAAATGGATCGGTAAATAGTTCGGTAAACGGCGAACTTTGCCCCCATTACGCGGTCCCCGTCGAGGATAAAATCAACGAGTTCCCCATCATCATCATTGCCGACGCCCTCCGCTCGACCTTTACCGGTGACGAACGCTCTGTCCTATTGAAATCCCAGGCGGCCTCGACATTGAATAATTTGCCGGGGGTCGTGGTTCGCGCCCACACGTCCCTGGATACGTCGTTTGCCAAGATAATTCAACTGGGATTTTCCACCTTGGAACGAAACCTGAAGGACTTTACCCCCCTTGAAGACCGTCGGGTTTCTTACAAGGAAGCTTTGACCAACAGCGATGTTCGCAAGGCCTGGTTCCGCTTTAACCCCACATTCGATAGCTTGTCTTCGGAGACCCATCGGGCGGCAAAAACCTACTGGAACGAATCCGACACGGGTCTTGTGGCGCTTGAAAACTTTGCGAAAAAGTTTCTGCAAAATCCCGCCTATGATTCCCTGGATTTTGACATGTACCCTACGGGGGACTTGATGGTTTCGGCCTCGGTGCGCCCCACCATCGACCTAGCCGTGGGTGGGTTCGGCTCCAACGTCTTCGGTGCCAACGCCTATTTCGAAGGATCGGTGAATTACGTGAACCAGATGGAAATCGAACTTGTGCTGTCTGGCTTTTGGGGAATGTCCTCTTACGGGGTCCAGCCTCGTCTAAACATCTCTAAACTTTGGAGCAAGCAATGGAGTTTGCAGTTCCGTTACGATTACTTGTCTCTTGCCCCCCTCAAGAAGTTCAACAACGAAATCCCCTTGGCACTCCGGGTGCTTTCCGAGGAACGTAGCAATTTCAATACGGCGGTGATTTACCAGTTAGACGAAAATCAAAAACTCTCTGCGGAATTCTTGTTCGGGCACAGCGAATTTGAATTGTCTTCCTTGTACTACGGTTCAGAGAAAATCAAGACCAATCCTGTGGCGCCTACGCTGCACTACGAGTACTCCAAGGGCGATCAGGACCCCTGGTTCTCCAAGGACGGCCTTACGGCCAACGTGTATGCGGGCCTGGAGTCCATCGGTTATGATTACGGGATCGGTGACTTGGTCCCCATCTACTGGAAATTCTACGGCGATATGCGTTACTCACTTTCGCCCAAGCCCTTTGTTAGCCTAACCGCCGCTGCTTCCGCTGGCATCGAACGTTATCACGACGAAGGCCATGGCTATGTATATCCTGTTTCCTTTGGGTCGTATTGCCCCCTGGATGTAGCCTACCGCTTCCAGGTGCGCCCCACGCCTTGGTCTACGGAGTGGTTCCAAAGGGAACTCGCCTCCCACGAGTATGGCCTGTTGCGCGGCAGTGCGTCGTTACACAGCGAGCACGTGGGGCTGTGGCTGTTTGCCGCATGGTATCATGATTTCGAAGGCAGCCCCTATGCAGATCTTTCCCGCAACAAGTTTATAGTGGAGCCCGCCCTTCGCATTGCCTACAAATCCTTCGAGCTTTACGCGGGCATGAACCGTATTTTCGACAAGGATTCAGCAGGCGACCTGGGTGATTTCAGCAACTACACCTACTTTATCCGCATCGGGAATTACCAGTTCTAGGTCTTGGGAAACAGTTGAAACAGTCGTCTTCTGCTGTAAACAAAAAAGGTCGTAACTAGTCTAGCAAACACTTTCGGGCATTTCTAAAATTGATTAAAATTTTAAAAAGGCCTAATTATGCAAGTTAAAGTACAGGTCAAGGACCGCTCCCTTCTGAGCCTCTCCTGGCCGCTGTTCCTTACTTTCGGTATTGCGACTTGCCAGCCCATGATGGACAGTTGGTTCCTTTCCCGCACATCCGAAACGGCTGCCGCCGGGGTGGGCGCCTTGGGCCCCATTCTTGGCGCCATCTTCATGGCCATTACCGCCTTTTCCCAGGCGGGGGCCAGCATCGCCTCTCAGTTCATGGGTGCAAACCGCCCCAGGCAGGCGGGCACCACCCAGACCATGGTGCTTTTGGGCAGTCTCCTTCTTGGGGTGGCCATCATGCTTGTCACCATCCCGCTGTCAGGCGACATTGTGGGCTGGATGGGACTTACGGGCGATGCGGCTGCCTACGGTTACGAATTTCTTTTTGTTGTTTCCTTCGGGTTTGCGTTCCGGTCTTTGCAGACCACCCTCACGTCGTTGATTGCAACCCACGGACTTACCGGCTGGAACCTGGTCGGTAACGTCATTACCATCGTTTCCAACGCCATCATGAATGTGATTTTCTTGAACGGCTACTTTGGCTTTCCTTCCATGGGTGTAAAAGGTGTGGCCTTGGCAACTCTTCTTTCCTGGCTGATTTCTTCTGTGGTGCTGTATGCCATTCTCAGGTATAAAATCCGCCATAAAATTCGCAGCACGGACTTTAAACGCTCCCGCGCGATTTTGCCGGACTGGATTCGCATTGGCGTGCCTGCCGCAGTGGAACCCGTGAGTTTTCAAATTTTCCAGGTGGTGCTGACCGCAATCATCGTGCATCTGGGCATTACCGCCATGACCGCAAGGATTTTCAGCGCTAACTTTGCAATGCTTGCGGTGATTTTAAGCGTGGGGCTCAGCAGCGGAAACCAGATTCTTGTAGCGCATTTGGTGGGTGCCCACGATTTTGACAAGGCCGACCGTCGCCTGCACCAAAGCCTTGCCGCAGGCTGCACCAGCAGTTTTGTCGTGGCAATCGTTGTGGCTTTTTTCGGAACGGAACTGATGTCGTTTTACACGGTGGATCCCGAAATCCAGCGTCTGGGCAAAATCTGCCTTTGGTGCGATGTGGTGCTACAACCTTTCAAGGCCGCCAACATGACCATTACTTCGGCATTGCGCGCCTCTGGGGATTCCAAGTTCCCGGCTATCGTGGGGTCTACCATGATGTGGACATTGGGCCTTGGAACTGCCCTTCTTCTGGGCTTTGTCTTGGAACTAGGTCTAGCCGGCATTTGGCTGGGAATGGCCGCCGACGAATTTTACCGCTCCATCGTAAACTACATCCGCTGGCGCAAAGGCCGCTGGAAAGAACTTGGCGTGGTTTAACCACCTTCTGTCGTCCCGGCCACATTACGCTGTCATCCCGGCCTCCGCGCCGGGAACTTGTAGTAAGAAAAGAACGCACAGGCCCCCCTCATCAAATTCTGAATCAAGTTTATCTTCATTCTCTTTATATAAAAAGAACGGCAGTGAAACAAATAATATCGGATTTTTTATAATCAGCTTTCGTGCCTATGTAACGTATTTTTCCTGTTGCCACCGCATCAACCACTATAAAGCAAACTGTCATACATGAAAAATAAATCATGGAATCTCCACAAAAGTATGGTCCGACACATCCTGCGATGTTTTGGGCATAAGCGTTTCTGACTGATTGTCAGAAAAAACACTATACTTTTTTATACAGAGTCAATCTAGATTAAGATTTTCTAAAACCTCAATTTTAGGGATTACCTCCCCGTTATTCAACGGAATGTTGTAATCTGTTACCAAATAGCCATCTGCTCTGCATTTAGGTATAAATTCCTTAATTCTACGCCAGGCCTTGGGTAAATTTATTTTATGTACAGGAAAAATTTCCATTACAATATTTTGACAATACACAATCACCGGATACTCAAACGGCACATTCCTTCCTCTTTTCAGTTCATTGCGTTGCAAGTGTGTGTGTTGAAGGAAAAAAGCCCCCGTGTCGGCAGCCCGCGATGACATGCGGTAGATGTGCGACAGATTTTTGTGGTTCTAGGCACGACATTTTCCGAATCGCTTGCAATCCATCACCTGGAATAATGTATATTAAAGTATATACCTTAGCCCTGTGTTTTACGCATGAACAAAGAATCCTTTGAATTTACCATCTACATGATTCACGCCTGCGCCAACAAGTGGGGCGAGCAGCCTTCTGATGTTTACAGGAAACTGAACGAATCGTCTTGCATCAAGGAATTTCTTGTTCCTTTTTTTGACGTGTTGCATACGCAAAGTTCAGATTATGTTGTCAATGATATCGAGAACTATCTCAGGAATCACGGGGCGACAGCATGATTGTGTATCATGGGTCCAATCAGGTTGTGCAAAATCCAGACGTGAGGCATTCCAACCGAGCCCTGGACTTTGGAAAAGGGTTTTACGTAACTACGGTGAAGGAACAGGCTGTTCGTTGGGCGAAAAGAAAAAAACTGCTATTTCACGGAACAGCAATTCTCAACGTCTTTGAAATGAATGCAATTTCCACAGACTTAAAGTTCAAGGATTTTGGAGAAGATCTTCCAGGGTGGATAAAATTTGTTTGCGACTGTCGGGATGGCGGAGCGGATTACCTGCAATACGACATCATCAAGGGGAAAGTGGCCGACGACAAGGTCTTCCGTGTGGTTGACATGTTCCATTCCGGAGTCTGGGACATAAACCGCGCCATAGAGGAAATCAAGGCGTATCCGACCTTTGACCAGATTTGTTTCGTGACGCAGGATGCCATAGCAAAGATTCTCTCGTTCATGAATTACGAAGAGGTTTAAACGTGAACGAATGCTTATTGGAAAGAATTTACCAGGAACGACTTGAGGAACGCATCATCAGTCGTATTGCAGAAATCAAGCAGATTTCACTTGAACAGGCGATGGACATTTACTACACGAACAAACTCTCCAAGGATATAAACCGGGGTGTCTTTGGCGTTCAGTACATGGACTATAAAATCCTTGCCGATTTGATTTGTGGAAAATAGTGTTCTAGTGGCAT
>JABUUR010000217.1 GCA_021443065.1 Fibrobacter sp. | reverse complement strand
TGCACTTATAAAAATGGAGTGAAGGTGGGGGCATTCGAGTATTATTACAGTACCGGGAAGCTGCGCTCCAAGGGCACTTACAGTTCCGAGTCTTCGAGTTACGGCAATGTCCAATTCAGAAGGTAATCGCCAAGGAAGGTCAACAATGAAAAAGATTTTATTCGCTCTTTCCGCAATCCTTCTGGTGGCATGCGCCGGCCCCCAGAAATCCACCCAGGGCATCATGAACAACGACGTTCCCCAAATGCCCACCATGGATGTCTCCGGCATCGCAGAAGCTGACACCAAAGCCGCCGATACCGTAGGCATTGATCAGGAGCCCATCGCCGATACCACTTCTTCCATCTTTATCAAGTCCACGGATCATGACCGCGTCCAGAAGTTTGTGAGCGACGGCATCCGGGATGGCCTGTGGGAAACCTACTATTCCAATGGGAAGATTGCCGCCAAGGCAAATTACGTGAACGGCATCCTGGAAGGAATTTTCGAAGTGTTCTACCCCAACGGCAACCCCAAGGAAAAGCTGGCCTACATTCACGGCCTTCGTGAAGGAGTCTCCGAGGCGTTCTACGAAAACGGCAACATCAAGTCCAAGGGTTCTTGTAAGCACAACACGTTGTACGGCAACTGGGAAACCTACCACCAAAACGGCAAACTGGAAAGTCATGTGGTCTTCGATGAAGGTCGCCCCAACGGATTGTACGAGGAATTTTACCCCAATGGTAAGCTGAAACTTCAGGGCAATTATTCTCAGGGCACCCGTGTGGGCGAATGGAACGAATACCACGAAAACGGCAAGCTGAAAAAGAAAATGTCCTATAGGGAGTAGGTTGTCGTTAGTAGATTTGAATACCTAGAAAATTGTAAATTACTGGAACCGACAATATGCGATTGACTTCCATTGATATTGAAAATTTCCGTTGCTACGAAACGTGCCATGTGGATTTTGATAATCGTCTTACGGTTATTGTAGGTGCGAACGGGACTGGAAAAACTTCCATACTGGAAGCTGCGCAAGTTGCCGTTGCTTCGTATACTGCAGCAATGAAGGTAATCACGAAAATCGACAACAAGAGACTGGATGGCATTCAAAATGATGATGTCCGCAATAAGTGGATAGAAACGGGAAGTGTTGTTGATGTTCAACCACAATATCCATCAAGAATAAGGGTTTGTGGAATTATTGATGGAAATAAGATCCTTTTGAACCGTTCAAGAACGTCAAAAGATAGCACTCGATCTTTATCGGAATCGAAGGAAATAACAGGCATTGCTAAGGAATATTTGAATCGTTTGAAAAAGGGGGATAAATCCTTAATACTTCCAATCGTTGCCTATTACGGAACAGGAAGGCTTTGGAGTTTGCATCGCGATACAAAGAAAGACTTCGCAAAGAAAAATACAAGAACAGATGGCTACGTGGATGCCCTAGACGGAACCGCCAATGACAAACTTTTGCAAAGATGGTTCTACAACATGGCGAGCACGGAATTTGAACGCGAAGAATCCATTCCGGAATACCATGCCGTGCGCAAGGCTATGGGGGAGTTCTTTAATCGGATTACCGGAAAAAAAGATTCTAAGGTAATTTACAATCGCTTTGAACAGGGAATAGATTTTGTTTACGAGGAAAATGGAAGCAAAGTTCGTGCTCCCTTAAGATTGATGAGCGATGGTTACCGCTGCTCCATTAGCCTTGTTGCCGATATCGCCTACAGAATGGCAATCTTGAATCCGGACCTTTTTGAAAATGTAATTACGGAAACTTCTGGTGTCGTTCTTATCGATGAGGTGGATTTGCATTTGCATCCATCTTGGCAGCAGAAAATTCTTGGTATTCTCCTCTCTATATTCCCGAAGGTACAGTTCATTGTGAGTACCCATGCGCCGTCTGTCATAAATTCTGTTAAACAGGAGAATATACGGATCTTGACGGATGTTGGCGTAGAGACTGCTCCAGTTGAGGTTTACGGCAGAGATGTCAATGGCATTTTGCAGTCGATAATGGAATCTACATCTCGCCCCAGCGATGTGCTGAAAATGTTTGAAGGCTTTCATACAGCCATGGACAATAGCGACTATGCTGGTGCAGAAAAAATTCTTGGTGAAATCGCTGCTAAAATTGGGGAGAATGACCCGGAACTTGCAGCAGCCCGTGTGGAACTTGACCTGGAACAGAATTTGTAGTGGGGTTGTAAGTGATACCTATAAAAAAGGGTGCGGAACCTCGCGAATTAACTGAATATAGGCTTGACAACAGAAACGGTGAACCCACTTACGATGGCTTGAAAGAACGGCATAAAGTTATTTTAGAGAGCCTGATAAAAGAGCAAGGGGGATTGTGCGCCTATTGTATGTGCCGTATTCCGCAAAACCCGCAAAAACATAATCCCCCGGCAAGTATTGAGCATATAGACCCGCAAAGCACTTCTGATAATGCAAAAGCGTTGGATTACAGGAATATGCTTGCAGTCTGCTCGGGGAATCGGAATCCGACAAGCCAAAGCCAATATCATCTGGGTATATCCCGTTTGACTTGCGATGCTCATAGACAAAATGCATTCCTGACGGTGAACCCCTTGTTGCCGCAAACGCTGGTGTCTATTAAGTACAAACATAATGGGATTATCTATTCAGAGGATGAACGGGTCAATAAAGACCTTAATGATGTTCTTAACCTGAATTGCGAGATAATTCAATTGCCTCGAGCGAGGATGGAAGCGAAGAAGAAACTTATAGAAATTGTGAGTAAACGAGGCAAGGCAGACATAGGTTCGTATGCTAGGAAAACGATAGCGCGATGGAATTCTGAATCGCAAAAGCCACCATACGTGGGAATATTGATTGATTGGTTGGCTAAACATCTGCGTTGATTGTTTTTTGGGGAATCTTGGATGCTGCTATTGGAACATTTCTGATGAAGTTGATTCTACTTTAGAAAAGATCTGCTAGATTGCTTGCAAGATTTGATTGTTGCCTTTTCCCAGCATCGAATTTATCTTATATTTTCAAGATAGATTGGAGCGTTTTTTATATGGCACAGAACATATTTGGTTATCGCGATGCTGTGGTAGAAGAGTACAGACGTTTTTCTCGTAGCTTTACCAAATTTCGAGCTTCCGACATTAAAAGCGTTGTGGATGCTGAATATGACAACGGCCGCTATTGGCCCGACCCACTGATTCAGATAAATCCCAACTATCAGACTAACGGGACTATTGACGATTTATGCCAAAATGGAACTCTTGATTACGAATGTTCCAAAATTTTTAAGGTCAAGAAGGATGAAAATGGCAACAATGGTAAAGTGATGACTCTTTACCAGCATCAGACTCAAGCTATTTCTCTTGCGGCGCAGAATCAGAGCTATGTGGTTACTACAGGTACGGGATCGGGCAAGAGCCTTTCCTTCTTCATTCCTGTGGTGGACGCCATTCTCCGAGCCAGACATACTGACAATACTGCAAAAACCTCCGCCATCATCATCTACCCGATGAATGCTCTTGCCAATAGCCAGCTTGAAGAAATCAACAAATTTTTGCGTGGTTATGCTCCAAATGCGATGCCGTTCACAGTGGCACGTTACACGGGTCAGGAAAGTGAAGAAGAACGAAAGAAAATAGCCTCAAATCCTCCCGATATTCTCCTTACCAACTATATGATGTTGGAACTTATCCTTACACGTGGTACGGATGTGGATAAGGCTGTAATGGAACATTGCGGCGGACTTAGATTCCTTGTTTTGGACGAACTGCATACATACCGTGGTCGCCAGGGCGCAGATGTATCCCTTCTGGTGCGTCGTCTTCGCCGTGAGACGAAGGCTGAAGGACTTGTCTGTATTGGAACGTCTGCGACGATGGATAATACAGGTACGGAACAGCATCAGATTGAGACTGTGGCAAAGGTGGCTTCAAAACTGTTTGGTACCAGCATTGCGCCTGTGAATGTGATTACAGAAACCCTGGCTCAGGCAACGGATGCGCACCTGAATCTTGATAAGGTGAAGCCTTTGTTGAATCGGCGTTTGCAACAAGGTGTCAAGGCATACGTTTCGGTCGAAGATTTCCGCAAAGACCCTCTTTCTGTATGGGTGGAACTTACCCTTGGAATTGACAAACCGGTGGCTACAAAAGCAAAACGTGCAAAACCCATGACTTTGAAGAATGCCGTCTTGAAACTTGCCTCCGATGGGAATGTTTCCGTTGAACAAGCTCAAAAAGTTTTGGAAGACTACCTGCTTGTGGCACATAGCCTCGAAGATGAAAATGGTCGCAAGCCATTTGCGTTCAAGTTGCATCAGTTTATCAGTGGTCCAGGCAATGTTCTTTGTACCCTTGAAGAAGAAGGCAAACGTCAGGTGACTCTGGATGCACAGGTGTATGCACCTGGGCGCGAGAACGAGAAGGTGCGCCTTTTCAATGCCTACTTCTGCCGTGAATGTGGCCAAGAATTTTTCCCGGCACGTTACAATGAAGAGGCAAAAGTTTGGGAACCGCGCAACATCAGCGAAATGCCTACAGATGAGAACTATGAATATAATGGTTTTCTCGTTCCTAGAAAATTTGACAGCGATTACAAATATCAGGGACAAGATGACCTTCCTGAAAGCTGGTGGGACTTTGATAAGAATGGTGCTCCTGTTGTAAGAAAAAATCTTGTTCCCTTTCAGCCTCAGCCATACTATGTGTCTGCTACAGGCGAGCGAAATATTGAGAAGAAACCCTACAATACAGCCTATTGGTACGTTCCTGGCAAGGTGCGTTTTTGCCCCTGCTGCGGTTTCGAGTATAAGCCTTTTGGAAGTGATCGAAACAAACTCTCTGGCCTCAGTGGTGAGGGCCGTTCCTCGGCAACCACCGTGCTCACCCTTGCGATTTTGAATCAGCTGTTCAAGGAAAATCCCTATAAAAATGATGTGGGGGATAATGATGTCCGTAAGATGCTTGGCTTTACCGACAACCGTCAGGATGCCGCTTTGCAGGCTGGCCATTTCAACGATTTTGTTTTTACCGTGACTCTCCGTGGGGCTCTACTTGGAGCCCTAGAGAATAATGATGGCGTTCTGACCTACGACAAGCTGGCTGAGGAAGTACACAAGGCTCTCGGCTTTGACTCCCGAAACAGGGACGTACTCAAGGAATATATGCTGAATCCGAAGGTCGATCAGCCCAAGGCACTTGCCGATGTCAAGAGTGAGGCGAAGTTTGTTCTTGGTTATCGTCTGATGGATGAGCTGTCCTCTGGCTGGAAGAACAATAACCCATCCCTTGAAATGCTCGGTATGATCCACATAGGCTATTCTGGATTGAAGAATCTTTGCAATGACGGCGAGCGTTTTGTGGGGAACTCTTGTCTTGCAAGGCTGAATCCGGCACAGCGCCTGGAACTTTACCATGTTTTGTTCCGCATTATGAAGGAACAACTTTGCATAGACTCTTATTATCTCAAGAAGAGCGAACAGGATAAGATCATTACGACCTCATATTTGGACCTTGTTGAAAAATGGGGCTTTGCCTATAATGAAAAGCCGAATTCGGCAAATTACGTTGATGATTCTGGGGAAAAGCTGGCAAAGGGTAAAGGTAAAAGAAATTACGCTACGGTATCCCTTGCTCAGAATTCTCAAATTTCCAAGGCCATCAAGAATGCCTCCGTATGGAAACATACTGAAATGGAGAGCGTCATCAGAGGCAAGGGCAATGCGGATCTGATTCGTAATCTGGTCATCGATATGTTGGTGATTGCCCAGACTGCTGATATCGTGCACAAGACTGCCGATGGATGGCAGCTCCACGCCAATGCGATGGAATGGTGCTTGGGCAAGAATACCGAAGTTTCTAAGATAGAAACCCGTGATAATGCTTTTTTCTGTTCTGTCTACAACGGTGTCAAGGATGCCTTGAAGGCTGCCTGTAGAAATGATGATAATTGCTATATCTACGAATACACTGCCCACGAGCATACAGCACAGGTGGATGCACAGGACCGTAAACGCCTAGAATTCCAGTTCCGCTATCAAGAAAAGGATTTGAAGGAATGGAATGCGGAACACCCCGGCGAGGAACTTAGGCGTTTGCCTGTTCTTTATTGTTCCCCCACAATGGAACTTGGTGTGGACATTTCTAGTTTGAATACGGTGTATATGCGCAACGTACCGCCTACTGCAAGTAACTACGCCCAGCGCAGCGGCCGTGCAGGTCGTTCTGGCCAGCCAGCCCTCGTGGTGACCTACAGTTCTTCCATGAGCCCACATGACCAGTGGTATTTCGAAAAGCGCGAAGAAATGGTTTCGGGTGTTGTCAATGCACCGACTCTTGATATTACCAACAAGGATCTAATTACCAGTCACATTCATTCCGTTTGGCTCCAGGAACTCCATTATGAGTTTGGTAGTTCCATATTCGAGAATGTGATGAATCCGATGTCGGGTAACAAACTTGAGCTGAATCCGGATTTAGAAAGGCTTCTTGACGATGAAGACATCAAGAATGCTGCAAAGATTGAAGCCAAGGCTGTCATGGCAAATGTAAGGTCGAGTCTTTCCAATGACGAACTCAAACAACACTGGGTTCAGGATGAATACGTAGACGAGGTGATTAGCCGCGTAAAGAAAGATTTCAATGCTGCGTTCGATGGATGGCGCACCCTATTTAGGTCTATCCAGATGCAGATGGATGAGGCACATAAAGTTGCCATGAGTCCGTCTGCCGCAGCTGTTGACCGCACTCGTGCCGAACAGCGTCACCGCGACGCAAAGCAGCAGTTCGATGTTTTGCTAGGAAAATCCAACAGCAAAAACAGCGATTTCTATCCGTACCGTTATTTGGCAAGCCAGGGATTTTTGCCCGGCTACGATTTTCCGCGGCTTCCTCTGATGGCTTGGATTCCGTCAGTGAAGGGTAATCTTGCCAGCAAAAAAGATGACGCAGGCACCTTGGTGAGCCGTCCGCGTTTCCTTGCTATCTCCGAATTTGGCCCGCAGAGCATTATCTATCATGAGGGAAGGCGTTTCAAGGTGTACAAGGCAAAGCTCAATTCCGCCAATGGGCAAGCTACCGCCAACGAAAAACTTGCAACCCAGACTATGGCTGTCTGCGATGTATGCGGTTACGGTCACGACGGCAACAAGACTGTTGAACGCTGTGAGAAATGCGGCCAGCCCTTGGCTACAGCAAGTGTGATTGACACCCTGTATCGCATTGAGACTGTGGAAACCAAACCCAGTACCCGAATTTCGGCAAACGAAGAGGAGCGTCTTCGTAAGGGTTATGACCTGCAGACTATCTACCGTTTTGCAAACGACAAGGGGCGGCTCTGCTTTACAAAGACCAACCTGAATCTTGATAACGATTTGGTTGGCGAATTGACCTATGGTCCTAATGCAAAACTTTGGGTTTTAAACCTTGGCTGGCGCAAACGCAAGAATATGTCCGTAAAGGGTTTTGAAATCAACCCCATGACTGGAAAATGGGAATCGGATCCAGGGGAAGCTGATTACGATGAGGATGAAAAGGATAGCTCCAATTTCAAAGTGACTCCTCAGCGCATTGTGCCTTTCGTGGAAGATACAAAAAATGTTCTTGTATATGAACCAAAACGCGGC
Organism: Fibrobacter sp.; assembly: GCA_021443065.1. GTDB lineage: Bacteria > Fibrobacterota > Fibrobacteria > Fibrobacterales > Fibrobacteraceae > Fibrobacter. The sequence goes on along the minus strand of JABUUR010000217.1, from coordinate 5,978 downwards.
TTGGTGGAACCTACTCCATACAGCAAGGCCACCATGGCAACAGTAGCTTCGGCACTCCAGCGGGCCATTGAGGAAGAATACCAGATTGAACAGTCTGAATTGGCTGTAAAGCAACTCCCTAATGAGGAGGATTGCCACAGTTTGCTGTTCTATGAGGCATCCGAAGGCGGTGCCGGTGTTTTGACCGACTTGGTGCAGAATCCTGAGTCTATGGCAAAGATTGCCCGCCGCGCCTTGGCCATTATGCATTATACCTGGGAAGGAGCAGAAGAAGGGATTTCTCCGAATTCAGTGGAAGCCTTGACCGACACCGAAATTGCTAAAAATAAAGAGGCAGGGTGCATTTGCGGTTGCTACAAGTGCCTTCTCAGCTATTTTAACCAGCCTCTCCACAGTTTCATCGACAGAACCGATGAGGATGCTCTAAAAATTTTGATAAATCTGGCAAATGCCACCGTAGACAAGGTTGCTACAGAAGTGGAAACCTCTGTAGAAGAAAATGACGATGCACGTTCCCTGGACGATATCATCAATTCCATTGGCTGCATTCGTCCCGATGCCTACAATAAGGAAATCAACGGCGGTGCCTATAAGGTTCTTGCCCTATGGAAGGCTGGCCGCCTTGTTTTACTGGATGAAAAACCATCAGAAGAAATGCAAGGCTATCTTACTGGCCGAAGCTATAGCTTTATAGCCATCGGGAAAACCCCAGAGGAATGGTTTAAAAATTTGAATGGGAACAGGGCAAAACTCCCTGGTCTTGAGGAAGAACTTTAAGGAAATTTATGTCGGAAGAATTGCTGAAATATCCCCTAGGAACGCTTGTGAATATCCGCGGTCGCGAATGGGTCGTGGAACCCTGCGACATAAAGGATTGCGTCAAACTACGCCCTTTGGGCGGTACTGATGACGAAACTCAGATTGTCATGCCCGAAATTGAAAATTCTGAGCTGAAAAGTGCCGTTTTCCCCGCTCCTACAGCCGATCAGATTGGCCGATTTGATTCTGCCAAGCTCCTTAGGGATTCCCTCAAGCTAAAGCTTACAAACGCAGCAGGACCGTTCCGCAGTTTTGGCCATTTGGCCTTTGAACCTCGAAGTTATCAGTTGGTGCCGCTTCTCATGGCACTTAAAATGCCCGTGGTGCGCCTCCTGATAGCCGATGATGTGGGTATCGGTAAAACCATTGAGGCTGGCCTCATTGTAAAGGAACTCTACGAACGTGGCGAAATATCCAAGTTCGTGGTTCTTTGCCCACCCCATCTCGTAAGCCAGTGGGTCTGTGAACTCAAGGAACATTTTAATATCGATGCCGTGGGAGTTACGGCAAAATCTATTGCAGGCCTCGAAAAAGAAGTCAGTGGCACAGAGGAGTTTTTTAGCCATTATCCCGCATCCGTCATTAGTCTCGACTACATCAAGACGGATAATCACCGTGAATGGTTCAAGACCCACATCGGCGACGATACCATGCTGGTTGTGGACGAGGCACACACCTGTTGCGTGGGCGGAGGTCGTCAGCTTCGATTCAATCTTTTGCAGGAACTGGCCAACAAGCCTGAACGTGACATCATTCTTCTTACAGCAACACCTCATTCTGGCGATGAACAGGCGTTCAACAATCTTCTGTCACTCCTGAAGCCCGATTTTGCAAGGCTCGATGACTTGTCCGTTGACCACAGCGATGCCGAAAAGCGTAAACTCCGCGAAGACCTTGGTCATCATCTTGTTCAGCGTCGTCGCATCGACGTGATTAATTACCCTGGCAAGGCTAGCTTTCCCGAACGCAAGGTGAAGGAAGTGACCTACAAACTCTCGGGCGAATGGGGTGAATTCTTCAAGGAGGTTCGCGAATATTGCGTTGACATAGCCTCCAAGGCCGAAGCGGAGAAAGGTTTTAAGGGCCGAATGATGTGGTATGCTACATTGGCTCTGTTACGCTGTATTTCTTCAAGTCCTGCAGCGGCAAAGTGCGCTCTTTCTACCCGATTGAATATGCTTTCGGGTAATCTGAGCGAAGATGACAGGGCACAACTTGAAGACTTCAAGACAAACATCGAAGAAAATATACAGGACACCTGTGACGGTTCTGATGATTCCGAAATCAATGACCAGTTGGTCAATCCCATTCTTGAGGATTCGGCGACTGTTCGTATGCTTATCGAAAAGGCTGAACTCCTCAGTGGACGATCCGACGACCCTAAGCTCAGATGCATTGTAAAGCATATCAAGGATTGCTACAAGGAAGTTGCCGCAACTGGCGATACATACCGCCCGGTCATCTTTTGCAAGTACATCGCAACCGCCCATTACCTTGCAGACAGCCTCAAGGATGTTTTTCCCAAACACACCATCGCATGTGTCACAGGTGAACTCACCAATGAAGAACGCAGCGAAAAGGTTGCGGAGCTGGCCGAAAGCGAAAATCCGATTCTTGTGGCTACAGACTGTCTTTCCGAAGGTATCAACCTTCAGGATACATTCAATGCCATTGTCCATTATGATTTGGCTTGGAATCCCACACGCCATGAGCAGCGGGAAGGCCGCGTAGACCGCTTTGGCCAACAGAGCAAAAAGGTGTGGTGCACCATGTTCTACGGCGAGGATAATCCCGTGGATGGCCTCATTTTCAATGTGATTTTACGCAAGGCCGAAAAAATCAAGGAAGACCTGGGAATTTCCGTACCCGTTCCCGAGAACAACGGCAACATCCGTGTGGCACTCGTCAAGGCCGCTCTCCTCAAGGGCTTTATGGCCAATGCCAAAAGCGACCAGCTAGAAATGGATTTTGGAGAAGAATATGCCGAAATCAAGGTGGCCAACCAGAAGTGGGCTAGCGCCATCGAAAAGGAAAAACGCAACAGGACCATTTTCAGTCAGCAGTCCCTCAAGCCCGACGAAATCATGCCGGAATGGGACAAAACCAAGGAGGCTCTTGGCGATTCCGAGGATGTGCAGAACTTTTTTGAAGTTGCGACTACGCGCCTGAATATTGCCAGGGAAAAAGTCTCCGAACACGGATATACCCTCGATGTGAAATCGCTTCCCAGGGAAATCAAATCTCAGTTGCCCCAGAAGGTTCAGGAACTTACGAAGAAACTGTTCAAGATTTCCTTTACATACCCACCTGCGCAGGGGTTCACCTTTATTCACCGTACAAACCCCGTTGTAGAAAGCATTGCGAACTACCTGCTCGAAGGAGCTCTTACCGGGGCTAACCCAATAGCCTCCCGTGCAGGGGCGTATGTGACAGATGCAGTGAACGTCACCACGGGCATTTTTTTGCTGAGGGTGCGCTATCAACTCAAAAATACAGGCAAGAACACTCGTAAACTGATGATGGCCGAAGAATCAATTGCCGTGGCCGTGAATCTGGAAGGTGTGCCAAACATTATGGAGGGCGAGAGCGTGGAGGCATTACTCCAGGGAACCCCCGCCGGCAACATGGATGAAACCGTCATTAGGCAGAGTGTGCAGAAGGCCCTGGATTTTTACGCCGAAAATGGCGAAATTTTCAAGGAACTGGCCAGCCGACGTGCGCTCTCCTTGTCTGATGACCACACCCGGGTGCGTGCGGCTTCGGCCCAGCGAACAGGTTCCACCACGGTGGAAGCCTGCCTACCAGCCGATTTGATTGGTGTTTATGTACTTTTGCCCGAGGAATTGTAGATAGCGTTGTTCCCTGACCATGAATTTTTTATATATTTATGGATAGAGGTGTAATATGCTTAATGAAACAATTCAAAAGGGGCCTACCGCGGCCGATATGTTTCGCAAAATCTTGCGAGACAAGAAGACTGTTTCCGCATATATTCAGAGAAATGGTTCCTTGAAGGGATTCAATGACCCAGAAGTTAAGCTCGTTAAACCATTATAGTTGGCAGGCCAACGAATTTGGGTATGAATTTGAGACTGAATCTGGCAACAGGATTTCGGTCTTATTTTTTGATAGCACCGACCAAATTAAAATCATTGCAGACGGAACCCGCTTTTATTCCCTATCCATTGAGAACCAGTGGAAAAACGCCCACCGCAAGGTGAATGAATCCGATGAAAAAACGCGGAATACCATTTTATTGATCCTAAGCGAATTCTTCGATAAAAACGATGGAGTTCTTCTTTTTGTGGTGCTGGATTCTGTGGATGGCAAGGAACGGGCGCGCGAACGACTTTTCTTTGGAACCTGGTACAAGAATTTTGGAACTTCCGTGTGCGACATGGTGGCCCTGCCCGCAGTTGATCTGGAAGGAATCAGGATAATTTCCTATTTGATGTTCCCTAAGAATTTTTTGAACAAGAAACCTGTTCTGGATGCCATGGAAGCCTACATCCAGGAATCTTTTGGCTAGGTTTTCAAGATTTGCGGTTTATATAAATGAAGAAGCACCAGATTGAATTTTCGACAGTGAACCTTGTGGGTTCCCTCTTTGTGAGCGACAGTATTGCGCAGATTACCCAGCGTAAGTATTTTAACCAGAGCGAATCCGACTACAAACTGCTCCCCGGAATCAAGTTCAGCGACCAGACGAGCCGCGCCTTCAGCATTGCAAAGGCACTGTATGCGGAGTGCGCCAAGGCCAACGGCGGCAGGCTTGACGGAGCCTCCTACGAGTCCATCCGCAAGTTTGTTCTTGCCCTTTTTGAAAGCGCCCTGGATTATGGACCAGCCCACACCACTACTGCAGCCAGTATAAACAATGTAAAATACCCTGTGACCACCTACGTGGCAAAAGATGTTCCCGTAGTCATTGCACCCGCGAGCTTACCTTTGGACGTGGCGGACTCCCGATTCAATATCGAAGGCGTTACCATTCACAAAAAAAGCGCCTTTGCCCTTGCACAGATGTTCTTGAACGCAAGCGTGGAATGCACCTGGGCCATTGCCTCCAACGGCAAGGAACTGCGGCTCTTGCGCGATAGCGAAAGCCTGGTGCGCCCCAGCTACCTATCCTTCAATCTCGAAGACATTCTCTCCAACGACCGTTACCCCGACTTTGTGGCCCTGTGGTGCTTTATGCACGCAAGCCGTGTAGAAATCTGGGAAAAGTGGCGAAACGATGGAATCCGCATGGGGACCCGTGTTCGCGAAGGGCTCCGTACCGGAGTGACCAACGCATTGCTCTACCTGGGTGCCGGATTTTTAAAAACAAAGGGGGAGGGGAACAACGTTCTTATCAACTCCCTCAATGCAGGCAAGCGCCTGGATGTAGAAAACGGCAGCCCCTACACCAAGCAGACCTTCTACAAGGCCCTGCTCCGGGAAGTTTACCGTTTTTTGTTCCTCAGCACCCTTGAAGAACGGGGCCTGATATTTGCACACCCAAGCCCAAGCGGCACCGACGTGGAACTGGAACCAAGGTACCGCACCGCCCACAAACTCTATTTTGAAGGCTACAGCATCCACCGCCTGGCCGAACGCGCCCGCAAGGCCATACGTACCGACAGCTACACCGACCTTTGGCAGGGAATCAAGGTGGTGTACAAGGCTTTGCAGCAGGGCAACGAAAAACTGGACCTTATGCCCCTGGGAGGCCTGTTCAAGGAGGACCAGTGCCCCCTCTTGGATGCCTGCAACCTGGACAACGAACACCTGATGAAAGCCATCAAGCAGCTCCGCTGGAACGACATCGATGGTGTAAAGACCTTTACCGACTACCGCAACATGGGCACCGAAGAATTTGGCTCCGTTTACGAAAGCCTTTTGGAACTTGTGCCCAACGTGAACACCGAAACAAAGACATTCAGCTTTGTGGGCGTGGGCGACGAAAACGGCATTGTGGAAGACGGCAGCACCAAGGGGAATGCCCGCAAACTTAGCGGCAGCTACTATACCGACGCAAGCCTTGTGCAAAGCCTGATAAAAACAGCCCTGGTGCCCGCCATAGAGCGAAAACTACGCGCCGAAGAAGAAATGGCCAAGGCCGAAAATCGCGCCCCCGACTACGAAAAGGCCATTCTCGATTTTAGGATGATAGACGC